>NZ_JAUBQB010000075.1:0-36081 GCF_036701035.1 Microcoleus sp. Pol7_B2
GAGGTACTGGAATAATAATGAATCCTCCTGTATTTATTGTTTTAAGCACTGCATAGCTCTTAACTGAACCGTATTGTTTTATGGGCGGCGTCTAAGCCCACCACAAAATAAAATTCACTCTCTGTGGAACAGGCATCTTGCCTGTTCATAAAAAAGCTGCAAAATTAGGTTCGTTTCTATCCTTCTGTTTCTGTTTCTGTTTCCAATCCAACACCTTCATACAAAAGTGCGATCGGCAAATCAAACCCAATACTTGATAAAGTTACAATCTCTCCAGCAGTGTAAGAATAGTAAAGCCACATTCTCCCCTCTCCCCGACAGTAACGCTCAACAAAAATCTTTTGTGAATCAATCAAGATATACTCTTGCAAAGTCGGAATCTTCAGGTAACAAGTAAATTTTTCATCCCTATCTTTAGCACTTGTACTGGGTGAAAGAACTTCGACAATTATTTTAGGATTCTGAATGAATGTGCGGGAATTGAGGTCTTGAGGGTCGCAACTGACTATCACATCGGGGTAGTAGTAACGGCTTTGAGAACTGACTTGCAATTTTACGTCTGACACGTTGATTCGACAGCCTCTGGAACGCAGATGTGGGTACAAGTTCCTGTAAAAGTTGAGTGCAAGATCGTTATGAGGAATTGTACTGCCCGTCATGGCAAAAACTTCGCCGTTGACATATTCGTGGCGAATCTCTTGTTGAGCTTCCCATTCGAGATATTCCTCAACGGTCATTTTTTGGGGCGCTTCGGGAATGGATCTCATAACAAAATTTTTTGCAATGTTACTTTGATTCTAGCATTAGGGGTGGGACAAGGGTTGGAAGTTGCGATCGCCCCCACCAACAAACCCTGCCTTAAAAATCCCCTTCATCTACTTGGAATACCGTCAATCCCAAGCCTCTCCACATATCAACAACTTGCTGGCGATCGTCCAACACAAACTTAACATTATATTTCCCTTCAATATGTAGCCGATAGAACTCCTCTTTAATAATCGAATCCTTCCTCATATCTCCGGTTTTCCGCATATAAAGACTGGCATAATTAACCTCGTACTGCTGCAACCATTTTTCAGTTTGAGGCTGACAATCATCCGTCCGGCCCGACACTACAATGATATTAACGCTGGACTGCCACTTGCGAACGGTATCTAAAACTGGCTGATTGGGCAAATCGCGATCGCACGTAGAAGCATCAAAAGGATTTCTGCCATTGAGAAGTGCCAGCGTACCGTCCATATCGACAATAATTGCATCCGGCAAATCCGGGTTATATTCCGGCGGCGCAACGGGAACACGCACGTACTTATTGTACATCTTCATAATCACATCTTTGCCCACCGAATTAAGTCTTTTCAAATCCCGTTTAATACATTCCTCTACCGGAACTTGGAGAAAAGAATCATTAACTTCCACAACAGCTTTACCTTTAACCAACTCCTTAATATGCTCGATGTGAGGGCCAAAATTAGTATCATCAACAATGACGTGTTTGCCACTTTCCAAAGCCATCAAAATAATCGTATCTCTCAACTTCACAATAAACTTTTCATTCGCCGGCGACCAATGAGAAGCGTGAGCCATTTCTCTGAGCAAATCTTTATTGCTACGCACCCACTTTGCAGGTTCCGACAGCAGTAATTCCCTAGCAAATTGAGATTTTCCCGAAGCAGGTAAACCGACAAGTACAATAACTCTTTTCATGGCAATTGGTAATTGGTAATTGGGCATAGGGCATAGGGCATAGGGCATAGGGCATAGGGCATAGGGCATAGGGCATTGAGTATTGTTTAAATACTTACCTCTTCATTCCATCCGTTACATCCGTTACATCCGTTACATAATCCGTTGCCGAACTTCCCTCTTCCCTCTTCCTTCAACATCTGCCTCACGCTCGATCATTAATCCGTGTATCCGTGTTGTGCCTTCCTTCTTCTACAAACCTAAATGGATGTAATCTAAACCCAATAACTCTTCTATTTTATGAATAGTAACATCACGGAGAGCTTCTTTCACTCCCGCCACTCTTCGGGCCCGCAAAGAAAACAAAATCCCGGAATACGGCAAATGTTTCACAGCTAATGCAAAATCTTTCTGAACTTCGATATGTTCGTGCTGTCGGTAAGCTTCCTCGATTTCTTCAACCAAAGATTGATATTTGTCCTTAACTTTTTGATACAATCCACTCCACTCAGGAAAATAAGCTAAAAACTCTTCTCCTTCATTAGTTAAAACAATTTCTATCAGGCGGCGGGTCGAAAACCCTTCGCGCAGATGGGAAATCGCCACATATTGCGGAGACTTAACTTTAACTCTGTTGAAGTTAGCGTCACAGATAATATACCCTTCCGAATCCATCGGATCTAAATGTTGAGCCGCTTCAATAACTTCTTTCCAGCTAGTTAAAGGATAGGAAGCGACCAATTCCCAGCCGTATTTATTGGTCCAAAGACTTGGGTCTGTTTCTACCAGCGTTTGAGTGTTGCGAACCCCGTGCAACACGATTTGATTGTTTTGTTGCTGGACAACTATTCTATTGTAAGGCGTCATCAACTCAAATATAAAACACTGGTCGGTTTCTTGTGGCAATTGATATCCCAATTCTTGCCAGACTTTCCAAAAAAGTTCGGCAAAGCTGAACCCAAAACCATTAACTTCGCCGGCCGCGTCGGGAGTGCCGCTAGATTGTACCCTCCATTCTCCTTTGTAAAAATACAGTACAGTTAGAGAACCGTCTAGTTTTTGATAAACTTTGGCATTTCTCCAATCAATTGCAGCGGCGTGAATTTCTCCGTAATTAAAAAATTTGTCGTAGGGATAAGAAACTATCTGCCAATCTTGAGATGAATCTAAAATAATGCCTCGGCACTGCTGGACTATCTTTTCGCCTAGGGGAGATTCTATCTGCGAGTATTTCAGACAGACTAAATCGGGATATTGGCGGTGGCGGGTAACTTTGATATGATAAGTTTCGGACAAATTTTCCAATCCGTGCTGGCGCAAATACTCTTGCAGTTTCACAATCGACTCCTAAATTGCTCGCCTTCTATATATTATAGATGACTTCATATTCTGGCAACCTTGTCAAAATAGTCAAAAAACATTTCTCCCGGAAAAGCGAGTGTTAATTTGGTATTTTGAATTATGGTTGTACATAAGTGAATGCGGTTCGCCGCCCAACTAAACTCTTGGAATATTAAGGGAAAAAATCGTGAAGAAGAAATTATTACTTTTGGCTACTTCTGCTGGTGTATTAACTGCTTTAGTACCTCTATCGGTTGTTTTTGGATCTTCGCACTTGTCGCAGCGACAATCGGGAACAACACAAATTGCTCAAGGAGGCACTGCGTTTCCAGTACATGAAGTTTTGCGAAAGTTAAAAGGCAAAACGCAAGTGCCTATTTTTATTCCCAGCAAGGTTCCGGTTTCGCAAAAAATGTACTATCCAACTACAGCACAAGCAAACAGCTATAGTATTTCAATCGAGTATAAACCCGATTGCGGCGGTACGACTGTTTGCACTTTTGGGTCAATTCAAGGTCAAAAAGGCGGGGAGTTTACTACAAAACTAGAAGGGGTAACTAAGACGTTAAAAAATGTCAAGCTTGCGGGCGGAGTGAAAGGAGTTTTTCATAACGGTTGCGGCGCTTACTGCACAGCAACTCTTGAGTGGAAAACTCAGGGTTTTATGTATACTGTAGCCATTAAGAACGGACGAGAATCTGATTTAATTTTAATAGGAAATTCTGCTATTCAAGCTGGGAAGCGTTAAGTTTGGCAGTCGGGGAGGCACAACTTCTATATGTAGGGTGCGTAAGGGCGCACCTTACCGTTATTGTATGATATATCTTAACTCGCACTCGCCCCTTACAAGATGCTATATTTTTTTTCGCTTACCTACTTCGGGGGAAATCAGGATGAGGGGAAGATGGCTATTTACAGCGATTTTTGCTTGTGTGGTGACTGCTTTTACGATTCCCTTCGGGATAGCTTCGCTTCACGCACCTTTGACACCAAACTCAGCGTTAGCAAGGACTGAACTCCCGATTACAGAAATCCGCTGGTTTAATTATTCCCCTGAAGATAGGTGGCAACCGATACAATTTATTGTGCCCGATCGCAACACTGCAAAATCTGCCGGCAGCCGCAAGTTGCGGTTGTACGATGTTCATATTGCCAAGATGTTTGAGATTTCTCATTTTCTGTGCGATCGCGATCGCGGTTCTGAGGGTTACAATTGGTCTTATCAAGCGGAAAATGGCAGTATTGAGATGGGACGCTTCAAAATTAGCTGCAATCTCGCCCGTTCCATAGCCACAGCTTACGGCTTAGGAAAACCCGAAATTACAGTGATTCGCCGCAACTTCAACCTGACAAACGGTCGCCCTTCTTTTGCGCTAGAAAAATACTCTATTCCCACTTTTAACATTGCTAAAAATAGAGTTGTGCAGTGGAGGGATTTTGTGCAAAAGTTGCCCCCCATCCCCGATCAGTCAGCAAACCAAGCTAACAGTATTTTTCCTGCGAGTAACATTTCTAGGCAAATCAAAGGCAAAACGCGAGTGCCTGTTTTTCTGCCGAGCATACTTCCTTTATCTAACACTCAGCAAGTTGATTTTGATGTGCAAGCGGGAGCCCACGGTTACATTGTGGGAATGTATTTAGGCAAAGGATGCCGCGCCGGAGCCTGTTATTTCGGCACCATAGAAGCTAAAAGAAATGAACCGTTTTCGCCTCCTTCGCAATTGCCGCAGGATACTTACAGAAGCGTTGAATTGGCGGGCGGATTCAGAGGGATTTATTTCAATAATTGCGGTGCTTACTGCACTGCTTTTGTTGAGTGGCAAAGGCTGGGGGTGCTGTACCGAGTCACAAGGAAAAACGCAAGGCAGCAAGAAGTTGTCCAGATAGCAAATTCTGCACTTCAAGCAGGGCAACGTTAGAGGATGTTTTAAAAGCGTCGTTTTACCTCATAGTGGGCACAAAGAAACATCTAAGTAGGGGCCCAAACCTTGATTTATCGTCTCAGCTAAGCCCAATCAGAAGGGCTAAATTATACCTTCGCCGACTTTTAAAACATCCTCTTAAATTTTGGTTAGAAATGGAAAAGGTACGCGCCAGCGAAGCTATCTTCCCGCAGGGGTTCCCGAAGGATAGGGAATCGCCCTTTTTCGCATTAAATATCCTGTTGCTGTACACTTAAAAAGTACCTAAAAAACTAATGAGATGCCTGCGATTAGCGTTGAAGAAGCCAAGCAGAGTCTGCAAGCCATCTTGGAAAAGGTGGCCAAAGGAGAAGAAGTGACGATCGTACACGAAGGTAAAGTAGTAGCTCGCGTAGTCCCGCCGCTCACGAAGGAGCAGCGGTTAGCTGAACTCAAGAGATTCCGAGACTCTATTCAAGTAAAGGGTGAACCCCTGAGTGCAACAGTCATTAGGCTGCGACAGGAGGAACGCTATTGATTTACTTGGATACTAGCGTAATTGCTCCCAATTACTGGCCAGAACGTCTCAGCGAAGCATCTCAGCAGTTACTGAGGACTGAGACTGAACGAGGGTTGAGCCAGCTAGTTGAGGTAGAATTTTTTTCCGCACTGTCTCGCAGAGTGCGAATGAGAGAAATTTCTCAGGAAAGGGCAAGACAAATAGCAAGACAGTTTCAGGCAGACTTGGACAATGATTTTTATACTCGCATCCAGTTAGAGCCTATTCATTACAATTTAGCTCGCGATTGGATTAGCCGTTTTGAAGTACCGTTGCGTACCTTAGAGGATGTTTTAAAAGCGTCGTTTTACCTCATAGTGGGCACAAAGAAACATCTAAGTAGGGGCCCAAACCTTGATTTATCGTCTCAGCTAAGCCCAATCAGAAGGGCTAAATTATACCTTCGCCGACTTTTAAAACATCCTCTTAGATGCACTGCATTTAGCAGTAGCAAGTTCTAATCAGTTGCTGTTGGTGACTGGCGATGAAGCTTTGGCTGGCAGTGCTCGGACTTTAGGAATTGAAGTTCAGTTATTAATTGCCGTAGCTGAGGGCTAAAAGTTTGATCGACCTTTAGTCAACGAAGCTGCTAAAAATAAATCCCATCGCCCTTTTCCCCTCACAACTACATTTCTCTCCCCAAATCTCGCAACCTTTGAGCTAATTCTTTCTCGCTGCAGCTAAGCTAACTCCTCATGTCAACCAGGTTCCTCCGGCTCGACCCTAGGTAAATCTTACATCGCTGGCAGCCTTTGCTTCGGAATCTCGATCGCCCCCATGCCAGCGACGCCCAATGCTGGATGGGAAACATCATCAAGACTCACTGCTACTGGCAGTCATACCATTTTCGACTTGAGATTTTAGATTTTAGATTGGCAATGGCTTATTATGTAAAGGTTTGGAGCTTGCCTACCGTTGCATCCTTTTTTCACACAGGCGGTCAAAACCTGGTATTTCTATTTTATCGCCCGAATTATCCCAACCAGCAATTAAAGTCCCCACCTGCGGTACGCTAGATCAGGTGAATATATTGGCTGATTTCAAGCTATCCTCCGATCGATCTTATGTCCCCAACCACATCTGCCCCTTCCCGAACCGTTCGCATCGGTTCCCGCAAAAGCCAACTCGCTCTCGTGCAAACCCACTGGGTGCAAGAACAGCTACAGAAACACTTCCCGGAACACACTTTTGAAGTCCACACCATGTCCACCCAAGGGGACATAATTCTTGATGTCGCCCTCGCTAAAATTGGCGATAAAGGACTTTTCACCAAAGAATTAGAAACGGGGATGATTAACAATGAAACGGACTTTGCCGTTCATTCCCTCAAAGATTTGCCTACCAATTTGCCCGAAGGTTTAATTTTAGGATGCGTCACTGAACGGGAAAATCCCGCTGACGCCTTGGTAGTTCACTCCAAGCACAAAGACAAGCAACTCGACACCCTCCCAAAAGGTGCAGTAATCGGCACTTCTTCCCTGCGGCGCCTAGCTCAACTGCGGCACCATTTCCCTCATTTTGAATTTAAAGATATTCGCGGCAATCTCAATACTAGACTCGCTAAATTAGATGAGGGCGGTTATGACGCGATTATTTTAGCAGTTGCCGGCCTCGAAAGATTGGGAATGGGCGATCGCATCCACCAAATTATCCCTGCTGATATCTCCCTTCACGCCGTCGGACAAGGTGCTTTGGGCATCGAATGCCGCGCTGGAGATACAGAAATCATGGCCCTGATTAAAGCTCTCGAACACTCGGAAACGGCCCAAAGATGTTATGCAGAACGCGCATTTCTGCGGGAATTAGAAGGTGGCTGTCAAGTGCCGATCGGCGTCAATACCAAAATAGAAAACGGTCAATTAACCTTAACCGGAATGGTATCGAGTCTCGACGGCCAGCGATTCGTCAAAGATAGCGTTTCCGGCGCCGCCGAGACTGCTGAAATGATCGGAATTGACCTCGCTCACCGCTTGCGCAAACAGGGAGCTAGTGAAATTTTGGAGGAAATATTTGTCCAAGTTCAGCGCGGTTCCTAAAGGCGATCGGCATCTCTTTGTCAAGGCTTTTAGACGCGATATATCGCCTTTGGTAAAATAAAAATAACAGGCGGTTTGCTTTGGCAAAACAGGTAGAGTAGCAGTCTGATTGTAGATTTTTGATGGGATTTTAAGTAGGACTTGCGCGATAGATTTCAAAAATATCTGACTAATTTAGGACGCTCCGCACGGGTGTTAAGCAACCCGGTTTCTGATGTAAGTCTCGCTGTATAGCCCAAGATTTATGGTAAAAACCGGTTTTTTTTCGTGAGTCCTATAATTCTTAACATCCCCATCCACAATCTACAATCAAACATCGAAAATTAATCAGCAATTTATTTCAGGTAAAAGCCAAATATGAGCGCTAGAGAAATTCAATTAAAGCTGGAATTGAAAAAGGTTCAGCAACTCTATAGCAAAATGCAGGCAGACCAACAAGCTTTGCAGAAGCAATTGAAAGAGTTCAAAACTCAAGCCGGAAGTTTTTCGGATGTAGTCGAGCAAGTCTTGCCGTCCTTAGTTTCAATTTACGTCATGGATTGGGATACAGAAGAAGAGATTTCTTCAGGAAGCGGGTTCTTTGTATCGCCGGACATAATTGTAACGAACTATCACGTTGTAGAAGACATTGCCGATCAAGATTACTTCTATGAAGAAGATGAAATCGAACAGGTTTTAGTCGAAACTAACGATGGAAAATTGAGATTGGCAGAGGTGGTATTTACTGGTAATGCCGAAGAAGATTTAGCCTTACTCTTAATTAGCGATTTTACCTTCGACCCGAACACAGGGGAACAAGTGGACTCTCCCCAAGAATATCCTCCCCTAGAGTTGTCTTTTGATGTGAAAGTGGGAGATAGAGTAATTGCCGTCGGCAATCCTTTGGGGCAGTTTGCTTCAACTGTAACTCAAGGTATTGTGAGTGCAATTCGCGAACCCGAGGAATATGAAGAAGGCGAGGAAGAAGATGATGTTGGTGAGGTGAAGGTGTTGCAAACTGATGCGGCGATTAATCCTGGAAATTCCGGCGGCCCACTGATTAATATGGCCGGTCAAGTGGTTGGGGTGAACACGTGGGGATGGGAAGATGCTGATAATATTAATTTGGCGATCGCCTCGGAAGCTTTGGATGATTTTCTAGCGGGATTTGAGGAGACCTTTGAGGACAATTCTCAGAATTAGTCAGGAGTTATCCCTAATATGTCATTCGGGCGATCGCCCTTTTTATGAGAGGGGATGGAAAAGGCGATCGCTATTTCCTTAATTACATACTGAATTACATTACTGATGCCTTTGCCTTCAGTTTTACTAATGCGTAAAAAATCTCAAACAGCATACCATTTTTTATGTTTACCGTTATTCAGAAAGTGACATATAAATTTGATTAGAACGTGAAAATTGTCGCGGGAGGGGAGTCCCGGCGATCGCTATTTTTTTCACCGCACAGCGACGCAGATGGAAAAAGGGCGATCGCCTTCTTGAGTAAACTGCGATCGCTACAGCAACTGAGATTTATACTTGTTTTTGGCAGGCGCGTTAATATTGTGCCGCTCGCCCTTTAAACTTAATCTAGACTAACAATCTCAAGGAACACAAAAAAATAATGCGTATTTTATTTGTATCCGCCGAAGCAGCACCCCTCGCCAAAGTGGGCGGTATGGGCGATGTCGTCGGCGCTTTGCCGAAATTTCTGCGGCGCATGGGCCACGATGTCCGCATCTTCATGCCCTACTACGGTTTCGTTCCCGACAAAATGGATGTTCCCAAAAAACCTGTTTGGGAGGGGGCGGCCATGTTCCAAAGCTTCTCGGTGTTTGAAACTGTTTTGCCGGGAACCGATGTACCTTTATACTTAATGCAACATCCATCTTTCTTGCCGCGCCGCGTTTACGGCGGTTTAGATGAAGATTGGAGGTTCACTTTCTTTGCCAATGCTGCGGCTGAATTTGCCTGGAATCATTGGAAGCCCCAAATTATCCACTGTCACGACTGGCATACGGGGATGATACCTGTTTGGATGAGCCAAGACCCAGATATCAGCACAGTTTTTACTATTCACAATTTAGCTTATCAAGGGCCGTGGCGCTGGCGTTTGGAGCAGATGACTTGGTGTCCTTGGTATATGCAAGGTCACAATACAATGGCTGCCGCAGTACAGTTTGCCGATCGAGTAAATACAGTTTCACCGACTTACGCCGAGCAAATCAAAACGCCAGCTTATGGGGAAACTTTGGAAGGTTTGCTCTCTTACCTCGGCGGTAAAGTATCGGGCATTTTGAATGGAATTGATACAGAATCTTACAATCCAGCAACTGACAAGTACCTCCATCAACAATTTAGTGCTGATACTATTGAAAAGCGCCCCGCTAATAAAATTGCGCTGCAAGAAGAAGTCGGTTTGGAAGTAAATAAAAATGCCTTTTTGATCGGCATGGTGACAAGGCTGGTAGAACAGAAGGGATTGGATTTGATAATTCAAATGCTCGATCTGTTCATGGCCTATACCGATGCTCAATTTATTGTACTCGGAACGGGCGATCGCTACTACGAAACCCAACTCTGGCAAATGACAGCCCGCTATCCCGGTAGGATGTCCACCCAACTACTTTACAACGAGGCCCTCTCCCGGCGCGTTTACGCAGGCTGCGACAGCTTCCTGATGCCCAGCCGTTTCGAGCCCTGCGGCATCAGCCAAATGCTCGCCCTCCGCTACGGGTGCGTGCCAATGGTTCGCCGCACCGGCGGTTTAGTCGATACCGTTTCCCACAACAACCCGATCGACAATACCGGTACAGGTTACTGTTTCGATCGCTACGAACCCCTCGACTTGTTCACCTGCATGATCAGAACTTGGGAAGGTTTCCGCTACAAAGATAAGTGGAGAGAACTGCAACAGCGCGGCATGAGAGAAGATTTTAGCTGGGATATTTCGGCCCGGAAATACGTCAACTTGTACAGCGATATTTTGGGACTGCCGCCGGAAGAAACCGCACCGGCACCAGAGGCAGAATTGATCGTTGGTAAGGGTTAATTTTAGTAAGGTGCGTCAGTCGGTGTTTGATTCAACTGAATCGAAGGGCTGGCTGACGCACCCTACAGCTTAGTAAGGTGCATCAGTCAATCGATTTTAGATTTTACATTGAAGCATTGACCCCACGGATGAGTCCGGTGGCTTGTATCCTGGATGCTTTCAGTCGGTTTTTGATTCAATTTAATCGATCAACTGACTACTGACTACTGATTACTGACTACTGACTACTGACTACTGAACAATTAATCAACAAATAAATCGAGAGGTAAATGACCGTAAGTTCCACTAACTCCATCTTCTGAGGAAGATTGACAAGAAATCAAAACGCCCCGGTAAGTTCCGGGATAGCCGTCAACATAATACGACCCCTTCAAAGTATTGAACTTAATATAAACCGAACCAGCAAAAGTCGAGACAGCATTGGGATCTAAAACAGTTTGATATCCCAAAGCTTTTAAATAAGCTTCTAAAGCTAAAAACCCCTCATCCGTCGAAGAAGCGCACACTCCCAACATTTGATAATCCGACAAACTTGCTACCAGCAAAATCGCTTGACGGAGTGCCTTTTTTTCCAGCGGCGATGCTACAGATTGCATATCCCGACAAGTGAAATCTTTGAGGATTTGCTGTGCTTCTTCAACAGTTAGGGTAGTGGGGTTGTGAGTAGACATGAATTGCTCTGATATTTCCCAAAATTATGATCGACACTAAGGTACTCGTTAACGAATTTCTGCCATTACAACCCTCGATCGACGGCGGTAACACTTGCACAAGTCCTGATTATAGCCCATTGTGTGCTCTGGCAATCAATTCGGGCGATCGTCTTCGAGGGCTTCGCCAACGCCCGTATCGCACAAAAAAGCTAGTAGTTTTGACGGATGTTTTCAAGTTTAGATCAGTCCGCGTTTTTTCAGCTTTGCTAGCGCATCTTCGGCCGCATTTTTCTCAGCATCTTTTTTGCTTTTGCCTTTACCTTCTCCATAGAGTTTCTCTGCGACATAAACTTTAGCGAGAAATTCCGGCTTGTGGGGTGTGCCTCCTGCTTGGACTGTCACATATTTGGGGGGAGTCGTGTCACCATTGGCTTGTACCCATTCTTGAAAGCGATTTTTCGAGTCTACAGTTGATCGAGTTTCGACCACATTTTCGGGAACAGAATCAAACATTTGCCACACAAACTGGCTAACTTTGTCCATATCTTGTGTATCGAGATAGTAAGCGCCAATAAATGCTTCAAAAGTGCTGCTGAGCAAATTTGGATTAGTAATCCCACCTTCTCGATAAGCTCCTTTTCCCAGCCGCATTTTTAAGTCTAAACCTATTTCAGTAGCAAATCTAGCTAATTGTTTTTCATCTACTAATGCAGAACGCCGACGAGTCAGTTGGTCTTCTCCCATTTCTGGATGACGCTGATAGAGATATTCGCCGCTGAGAAAAGTCAGCAAAGCATCGCCGAGAAATTCTAAGCGTTCGTTGTCTTCTTCGCGGAATGTGGGGTTTTCGTTGACGTAGGAACGGTGGGTGAGCGCTTGGCGCAGCAGTTTTTCATGGTGGAATTCGGGAATGGTTATTTCTATCTCTTGTGTTGCATTAATTAATGGCATAGAAGTTTTGTAATGGTTATTATTTTTGGATTTGGGTGTTATTAGGTGAACATGAAATAGTCGCAGATGGCGCTTGGTTTGGAGAATCTAGTTTATCAAATAAACTGGATTTTTGCTATCTGCGGCTAGGTGAATTTTAACAGATGTCTGGGTGTTCTACTATTAGTCTGTTAGTCCGCCATTCCGCCAGGGTTTTTAACCCCTGGCTCATAGCTAAAGTCCTCTGAAGAGGACTGAAGATGGTGTTTTTTTTACTGTATGTCAGTCGGTTTTAAGCGACTTTAGCTATTAGACAGGGAATTCATTCCCTGGCGGGCTGTGTTGCTTCAAGCAGATAATTTATCTGCTTCTATTACAAACAATTGCTGATCCTGAAATCGGATTTTTCCATCCTTGACAGCAGTCTCAACAAACTCGCTAAAGCGTGAAAAAGTTTTCCCCTGATGTTTGACAGAAGTTACTCCCTGATACTTGGGAAAAAGCTGACACATTAGGCTGTTAATGAAACCTAATCCTGCGCGCTTCCCTTTACTTAATGCTGTTTTGACAGCTTCAATTAAATACTCAACTGCCTCACTGTAAGTGAGTTGACACTGAATATTTTCTATCTGCTGCTGAGTCTTGGACGCTACCAAGCTAGGCAATTCATCCAGAAAGTGGAAGTCACTACCCACAAGTTCTTTCAGCCTTTGTTTGATCTGACCTTGATCAGCAAAGACTATAACTTTTTTGTCCAATTTTTGCAGGTTGCGAACCAATTTGATAAAGTCCCGATCTCCTGATAAAAGGATAACTGTATCGGGAGACTGATTGCTGTCAATATCCTCAAGACAGTCAGCTATCAATTGATTATCTGCACTATTTTTTAGAGGACAGGGAACATCGATACATTTAAAACCAACGTTTTGTAGCTTGTCTTTTGCAGAGACTTGATCGGGACAGAGTGAATTGTAGTAGACTTTTGCGTCAATTAAGCTTCCCTGAAATTTGGCAAATTCTAGCAATAGACTACCTAGATGTTTAATAGAGTTTGCATTCTGAAGATCGACGTAAATAGAAACTAAAGCCTGAGACTGCTTGGTTTGTTTGCCAATTGCTGAATGATTTTTCTTCATTGTTATGTGTCCTAAAACTAGGTTTGCAGGACAGCATCAATAAATTAAGCATCTAACCAAAGAAGTATTGTTTTTGAGTTTGCTCAAGAGGGACATTTCCCATTTAACAAAACTCTTGACTTACACACTATTAATTTAGTGTGTACTTGCTTGGTTAGCGTCTCAGCGATAGGATATGCAGATTTCGGACAGGCGTCCTAAAAACCCGTTGATATAGAAATTCAAACAAATGTCGTGCCAACTGACCTATTTATTCCAGTTGAAACGACATTAACTTGAATGTCTATATCAACGGGGCTTTAGGACGCTTACCCGAAATCTGCACATCCTACCGCTGAGACGACTTAACCAACACTCTTTGCTTTTGAATGCGGGTGTCTATCTGAGCTGTATTGTTTTGATACTGGCACTTTAACTCTTAGATGTCAAGGGGTAATCTAATTTAATTTTTTGAGTTTATCTGACACAAATACCCCTGCTAATCTCTACTTGCACAAGAATTACACAAAAACGCTAGATATAGCGTAAATAGTCCGTCATTCTCTGCTAATTCACGCTAGATTAGTGGCTTATCTCCGGCATTTGAACAGTAAATGTAAAAATATGTTGCAAACTTTGTACTGCTGTGTTAAGTTTAGTTACATAAGGTTGAAATTAAACGAGGTTTCTGGTCATGGAAAACAAAGACGCAAAAGTTGGCTTCACTGAGTTTGCTGAAACCTGGAACGGCCGTTTGGCAATGTTGGGCTTCGTTATCGGTCTAGCTACCGAATTCCTCACCGGTCAAGGCATTCTCTCTCAAATCGGTTTGATGTAATCAGCTTAACTGCACAATAGCTGAAATTCAGGCGATTAACCCCATAATAAGTGCAAAAGCCCCCCCGCTAATAAGTCCCCTTCACTTCACACGGAGGGGGCTTTTGCATTTTTTATCCAAAAATCCCACAGATAGCACAAACAAAAATCTTTTCCGTCTCAATATTTATCGCGAGACTAACTCCAGCAAACTAAGCAATTTCTGCAGAATCCAAAATCCTCAATTTAGGAGTCAAAGTCGCCATCTTCACCAAACCGTCGCGTTTGTGACTCCGCGTGCTGTTACCTAAAATCATCTCCGCCAGATCGGGCATTTCCTGCCAGCAGTGCGAGCAGAACCAATAAACGCGATTGTGGCGAGCGTGGCGGAGCAATTTAGAGGAGCAACAAGGGCAACTATTCATGATATTTTAAACCTTTTTTGAAGATATGGAGCGATAACCCAATCATTAGAGAGATTCACGAAGGCCTGCACATCTCAATTCCAGGCACAAAAATAAAAAATCTCTTTCACTCACAGCTTTGAGCGTCGCGCAAGTAGCACTTTTGGAGGCCCAACAGTAACACCACAATCAAAAGCTGAACGCTCCAAGGAGCCCAAGAGAAACCCCAAATAAAACAACCCAGCCCGGCCCAAGCCACAAGAACAAAAATATCTTGAGAGGTTTGCCAATAAACCCAGACTGCTGCCAGAGAAACTATTAGTAGCAAAATGTAAGCTGAGGGCATAGTCGTGTTCTCCCAATGTGTCTGCCAACAGTCAGGAGCGATCCCTGACGTTCTGCTTAAACATAAAACTAAAACCTGAAGAACTTATGAAGACGAGTGAGTTGTTACAAAAAGTAAAATAATCCTGCCAGCTTATATTTTCCCGATAAATCAGTAGGAATACTGAGCTCATGGTTGAGGCCGAATCAGGTTAAATGAACGCACTACCAATAGGGATTTAGGCATCCCTAATTGGTATCAATTTCACCCCAAGACCGACAGGGTTGAAACTGATACCGGACTGAGGTTTTGAGTCTTAAGCTGACAGGACGAAAGGTACGGGGCCTAAATCGCTACATATATCCTGTCCAATCGCCCCGATTCTATCTAAGGAACCATACCAAAGAAACCAAGTTTTTTTAACTCTCTTTGCCTGCAAAACTACTGCTTGAAAAGCTGCACAATTCAAGGCGCGCGATCGATCTATTCTTGCTCCCAGCCCAAAGCCTCAGCGACCTGAGCCGCCAAAAACATCGGTTCAAAAGGCTTAGCAATCACGCTCACCACCCCCAAATCAGCGAACATCCGCCTGTCCCCAGCCAGAGCCTTAGCTGTCAATAAAATTACCGGAATGTGCTGCGTAGCCTTATTAGCTTGTAACTGTAGAAAAGTAGTAGGCCCGTCTTGGTCGGGCATCATCACGTCCAATAGAATAGCATCAGGCTGTTCGGCAAGAGCCTTAGCAACCCCCTCGCGGCCCGAACTCGCTGTCAGGACTTCCCAGCCCCCCACCAGTTCAAGACTGACTTGAGCTACTTCCCGAATATCTTCCGCATCGTCAATAACCAAGATGCGCTTGGCAGTCAAAATTAACATTTTTTTAGAAATGAGAACTGATCACAGATTAGAGGCGAAATGTGAATATTTTGTAAAGCAAATTATTTTAGCCGATCAGACTTTACAGTAAATTTTCAAAACTGTATAGCAGATGTTGAAGAAAGAAGGAACAAGGAAGACCGAAGTTGCCATCGAGCGGCAGGATTTCAACTAAGAACATCCTAACCGTCTGGCGCGGTTGCTGTAAAATATCCCACCCAAAAAAGCCGCTTTTCCACCTCAAATCGCGCTTTTTGCCTGCTGTCCCCAAACTCCAGAAAAGGCTGAGATTGTTTGTCGATGACTCGATCGAACAATCTGCACAAAATCAGTAACTTTGGGTACACCTGGGTAGTAATTAACTTTCAGTTGCCAGCCCCTCCCTGAGAAGTGGCAGACTTAAGAAAAAACTGCTGCCCTCCCCCACAACACTCTCCACCCACATCCGCCCCCCGTGCTGCTGCACAATACTGCGACAAATAGCCAGCCCCAAACCAGTACCTCCCTTCTGGCGAGAATCTGAAGCATCAACTTGTTGAAAGCGTTCAAAGACCATCTCCAGTTTGTCTGGCGGAATACCCCGCCCTTGGTCTTTCACAGCAATCACGATGTACCACGAGCTCGTCCCTGGCAAGTGCGGAGGCGCGGCGGCAGGCTCAGGAGACAACAAAGACGGAGACGACACCGACTTGTGGGCTGCTTTTTCTGCCAAATCCGGATTGTGGGTCAACTCCCCGCTCAGCCAAACCGTAGCGCCGGAGGGAGAAAATTTTATAGCATTACTGAGTAAATTTGTCAAGGCTTGAATTAGCCGATCGGGAACAGCTTGCAATTGCGCCCCTACAGGCTTCACCGACAGAGTAATTCCCGCCTGCTGAGCCATTCCTTGCATCTCGTCAGCCGCCTGCAACATCAGCTCAGCCACATTGCAAGTTTGTTTGACGGCAGTGCTGTAACTCGACTCCATCCGTTCTAAATCTAGGATGTCGTTGACCAAGCGCACCAAACGGTCAGTGTTAGTGACAGCAATCTCCAGCATCCGCTTAGCTTTCTGGGGGTAAGCGTCCAGCAGGCCGCTGTTGAGGAGGCCCAGGGCGCCGTGAATTGAGGTCATGGGTGTCCGCAGTTCGTGGCTGACAACAGAGATGAATTCATCTTTCATGCGCTCGACGGCAAGCCGATCGGTGATATCTTTAAAAGTCACCACAGCTCCAATAATTTCGCCTTCTTCTCGCATCGGAGCGACAACGTACTCAACCGGAAAACTGCTGCCGTCTCGCCGCCAAAAAATCTCATCGGTGACGCGCCGCGCCTCTCCGTCTTCCAAGGTGGCTAAAATTTGAGAACTTACCCGGTTCGGCAGCAGTTTGCCCGCCTGCGGTGCGGCGCAGTGTGGGACAAGTTCCGACCCTGAATTGATGTCTGTTGCAGGTGACAGTTGCTTGATCGCCCTTGAGCATTCTTCCTGTGCACGGTGTAAGCTTTCATAGAGTGGTCGATCGATCAATTGCTTCGATTCGCACCCAGCCATTCTCACCGCCGCAGGATTGACAAAAGTTACTTTTCCCTCTTTGTTCAATCCGCAAATTCCTTCTCCTGCCGAGAACAAAATCATTTCTGTTTGGTGGCGGAGTTGTTCAAAGGCTTTTTCGACTCGCTTGCTGTCGCTTATGTCGCGAGAGATTGTCGAAACGCCCGTTACCGCTCCAGTCGCGTCTTTAATCGGAGAAATCGTCAGGGACACATCTATCTGTTGACCGTCTTTCCGCAAGTGTACGGTTTCGTAATGGTCTATGCTGGCTCCAGCCCTAATATTTTCCAGAATTTGGGGCATTTCCTTGGGGCGTTCGGGTATGGCTAAAATCTCGATCGACTGGCCCTTGATTTCCGCAGCACAGTAGCCGTAAATCTTCTCAGCTCCTGAGTTCCAGCTCTGAATTGTCCCGGCGAGGGTTTTGCCGACGATGCCGTCGTCGGAAGACTCGACAATCGACGCCAAGCGCACGAGTTCGTCTCTAGTTTGCTTGTGTTCGGTAATGTCGCGACCCAAAATCACTATAGTTTTGCGTCTGCCGTCGGGGTGAAATACGGGTACTTTAATCACGTCGTAGATTTTCACAGTACCGTTTGAGCGGAGAATCACTTCTTCTCCCCTAGAAAGCTCACCTTTTTCCCACGCTTCTCTATCGGTCACCTCGCACGCCTGTAGTGCCTCGCGGTAAAAACTGCTGAGTTCTCCTAGTTGAGAATCTTTGAGGCCGCGGTAGTCTATTTTTTCTAGGTCGAACACTTCCAAAATCGCTTGATTTGCCTCCAGCCACCTGCCCTCGCCATCTTTGAAGCAGACAATATCTGGCATGGCATTGATCAGCGAGTTGAGATAGGAGTTTTCTCGCAGTGCCGTTTCTACCTCCGCCCGCTTGGCGATTTCCCGTTGCAGGTTTTCGTTTGCCTTTTGCAACGAGTCCTTTAACAAACTTTCTGTAAAAGTCTGTTCTTTAATTACTTCCTGAAGTCTGTGGAGTTCTAACGACTGCCACCTGCGGGCCAACAAATTCTCTACCCGCAAATGCAGTTGGGTGAGTTCGACGGGACTTACTATCAAATCGTCTATTCTGGGTTCGAGTTGTTTTGCCTGCTGCGAAAATGGCTGCTCAGCAATAGCAGGCGTTTGGGATTGACTAACAAGCAAGAACGGTAAAAAAATCGGCTCGGCGGCAGTTTTTAATAATTCTACCAGCGGCCGGATGCGATCAAAATTTGCCTCGTCGAGAATGCACAAGTCGAAAGCGATTTGGGGAATGGGAAAGTCGGAGTTGGGATTTAAAGCGCGATCGAGTACAATCACCTCATGCTCGGTGTTGAGGTGGGCGATCGGCAAATTAAGTTGTTGGTGGCGATCGACCAAGAGTAAAATGCGGCTCATTAGTTTGTTAATTTCCCCATGACTAATGATATGATGTCCGGTAAATTAACCATTATATTATGTTGTGTAGTCAAGAATTAAGTCCTCTTTTTTATGAGGAATGAAGCCCTCCCTACCAACAAATTTTATAGCCTTAGATCGACCGGACGTGATCGGAATTATCAAGGCATTAGGTAGCCAGAGTAGAATCCCCAATTTAATAAAATTTGATAAGCATTTAATTGTTTGTTGGTTCAAAAAATGACTAATGACTAATGACTAATTCAGGGGGCGGGTTTATATTTATTTGGGTTGTCAGTTCTATGAAAGCTGGTGAAACCCGCCCCTACCGACTAATGACTAATGACTGATGACTAAGGGCTTTTTACGGCATTCCGATCTGAATAAAAGCATCTTCCGGCATACAGCTAGAATAAGTCGCCCCTTCCGATAAAACCGCAATCAGCCTCACCTGCCAGTCGGGCATAATCTGCAAATCTGCCCAGGGCACTGCTACCTCCAAACATTTATCCACTCCCACTTGGGCGCGGCTAATGCGGGGCTGCCACTCATCGCCCTCTTCTGCTTCCTGAAACCAAATCGATTTTGTCAGCAAATTAATCTCTAACTGATGGTGGTATCTATAGTTTAGCGGTGCTTCGTCAGGCAAACCCGACAGCGGAATCAAACTGTTGTGCATGGTGCGATCGGGATAAAACCAGAACAAATTTAACTGCTGCGGGCAATCAATTCCCGGCCGCACCCCTACCTTGAAGTCGGCACGAATGTAAAAATTCAAGTGGTCAACCCCGTACCAAAGCCGCTGAATTGCCGAGCTCCGGTGCATCGTACCTCTTGCTCCCCCAACTTCAATCCGGCCGGCTTTGTCCCAATCCTGTTCGTTGCCGATACCGTCAATCACCGGGTGAATAAAGCTCAGCGGCAGGTGGTCGCCTTGAACCTCGTGCACCTCTACTTGTCGCCGCACTTCCGGGGGTACGGGCTCGCCGAGAGCTTCGTAAATTCCCGCTACGTGTTCCCGAAATAGCTGGTCGAACATGGCATCTTGGTTCGATGTGTGGCCTTCGCCAAACCACCAGAACCAGTCGGAACCTTCGGCAGCGTAAAGCGCTTCCCAAGCTTCTGGGTTGGTTTCTTCTGTGGCCTCTGGATGGTTTGCCAGCATTTGTCTGGCGGGCCCTAATATGTCCCAAGCGCGATTTTTCGCGGGATCGCCGATCCAAGTTGTGAGGGAGCCGTCCACCCAGGAACCGGTGTGCAGTTGGGCTGCGGGAATTGTTTCGGTTGCTGGGAATTTGTCGAGAAATTCCGAGACTGTGACTAATTTGATATCTGGATTGTCGCTGAGAGTTTGATAGAGGGATTCTAAGAACGGTTTGCCGTCTTGGGGATAGAATTCCCAGCAATTTTCGCCGTCTAGGGCGATCGTAACTAACCAGGGATTTTCTAAAGCTGTTTGACCGTCGGGTTGTCGGTGTTTGAGAGTTCTGCCGATCGCTTCTAAGTGTCCCACTAAATCTGATGCTGCTTTTTCCGGCTCCATCGAACCGTAGGTAAACCCGATCAAGTCGGACAATCTGTGGTCTCTAAATACTATAGCTAAATCACCGTCAGGAGTTTCTAAACGGTAAGGGCGATATAAGAATTCTGGTTCGTAGACATTCCCTGTCGCGTCGCGGTTGAAAAAGTGTTTAATTGTCCACCCCAATACTGCTTCGTCCGAGACTATCCATTTAAAGCCTTGTTTGGCAATGTAGGGCAAAATTTCCGGGCTGACTGCTTGTTCCGACGGCCACAAACCGCGCGGTTGGCAATCAAACCGATCTTCATACATTTCCCAGGCTTTTCTCAGGTGTCGGGGAATATCTTCTTCCCACTGAAACCTGTGTTGTGGCAGCGTCATGTTTGGAATAGCTATGCGGCCGCCATTAGTGTCGGCAAGCAGCGGTAAAATCGGGTGCGTGTAGGGGGTTGTGGAGACTTCCAACTGTCCCTCAGCTTGCATTTTACGGTGCTGGGGAATGATGCGAGCGAGGATTTCTTTTTGTTTTGAGTAGATGTTTTTTCGGTCTACCAAACTAAAATTTTGTCCTTGTTTCAGCCACCCTGCAATATCGGGGTCGTCCCAAAACAGCGGGTCAATCCAAGCTAAGTTGTGCCACGCCAGCAAGTCGCTAAAATCCTGCAATTTCCAGTTGGCCAAACACCACTGAATGCCTTTTTCCTGCCGCTGAGTGTAGAGTTGAGCGTAGCGGGGGTGTGGCTGAATTAGAGTGTGGTAATTGGCGTCAAAGAAGTGTTCTAAAATGAACTCTTGTTCTTCGATATTTAAAGTTTCTGCTGGCTTTAATGTCACCGCCAAGTAAGGGTCTAATGCTCTGTCTGCGATGCAGTCTTCTATCTGCAAAATCAAGGATGGAACCAAGTTTACGGTTTGATGCAGGTTGGGATATTTTGCCAGCATTAGCACTAAATCCAAGTAGTCTTTGACTCCATGCAAACGCACCCAAGGCAGTCGGTACTGAGCTGCTCCTGCGCTAGCTGATACTCTGGATTTGTAGAGCGGTTGGTGTTGGTGCCAAATGAAGGCTACATAAAGGGGGTGAGACATTGAATTTAGTAATTGGTAATTGGTAATTGGTAATTGGTAATTAAATTTGGTAATTGGTAATTAGCAATTAAATTTGGTAATTGGCAACAGTCAACAGTCAACAGTCAACCGTCAACAGTCAACAGTCAACCGTCAACCGTCAACTGCCAACTACCAATTGCCAACTGACTAATTACATTACCTGTTCGACTTCGGCAATTTCTGGGATAGCCTCGCGCAGGCGACGTTCAATGCCCATTCTCAGAGTCATTGTGGAGCTCGGGCAAGAGCCACAAGCTCCTTGTAGTCTCAGGTGTACCACTGGGCCGTCAATTTCTACGAGTTCGACGTTGCCACCGTCGGATATCAGGTAGGGGCGCATTTCATCGAGAACTGTTTCGACGTTATCTCTGGTTAGTGCTAGTGTCATATTTCGCCTCTGTGATGATTTCTTGCAGTTGATGAAAGTTCGATTTGACTCAAGGACAGCATTCTCAACCCGCGCGGGATTTAAGAAACCGGGTTTTTTGATAAAAGACTTAGGCACTCAGGTGAGCCCGCGGCAGTAAACCCGGTTTCTGTCACGCTGATGCTCGATCCCAATTAGCTCTCTCGTTCGATCGTAGCGTTACTTGCCGCCAAATCAAGTTGATTCTGATAGGTTAACCAAAAAAACCCTTTTATTTAAGAAATTGGGTTTTCGATCGCGTTACACTACTGCTGGTTCTAGCAGTTTGACGTTGGAGTAGTTGAACTCGGTTGTTGTCAGTTGACCTTTTTCTTTTGCTCGAACTACTTGCTTTGTCATGACATAATAGTCGCCTATCTTCTCAAAGGTATCTTCAAATTCGAGTTCTTTGATGATTTCGTCTGTTTGGGGGTTGCGGAAAACGGCATCGTAGTGAGTCGCCAAAGAACCTTCGGGTGTCTCTAAGCTTTTGTGTGTGTCAATTACGAAAGCCATGCGGCCCATCACCCGGCTGACTTGACAAATTGAGAGACCTCGGATTTTATAATTCGAGCCCATTGAGTCGCCTTGCACCAAGATGTCCACAGCGTCGGTGCTGTCCTTCTCGCCCAGGGTAAAGCTATTTTTGCCGTGAGATTTTTCAAATGTCGAGCGTTTGCGGTGGGTGACAATATCGCGCATTTGGGTGTAGACGCTTTGCTGCACTTCCTCATCTTCAATGCCGCTGACTTCCACGCTCATGTCGGGTTTGATGGAAACATGACCCGTATATACTTCGTCGCCCTGTTTGAGTTCAATATCGGCACTGTAACCGGGAAAATTGGCATCCCAGGTATAGCGGTGTTCGTAAGCAGCGCGAAACAAATCGCGAGCGTTGGCTTGCTCTGTCATAAATCCCTCTTTCTCTTGACACCCATCTAGTTTAGCTTAACCGCGAGAAGCCCCACATTCGCTGGGTAGGGGAGTTACCCGCACTCCTGGCGATCACTTGTTGGGGGTGCTGCTGGGCTGGCAATTAGGGCGCAACCAGAATTTACTTTCTTTATCGGTTGCTATGATTTGAAAGTGACATCCTCCTAAACCAAATCAAAGATTATGGTGTAGGCTTCCCAAGAATCACTTCTTAGGTTTCCTGGTTGTTCTCTTGCGAGATTTCGCCACTTGCCTAGACTGAGTTGCCTCAGTCCCCGGTAGATCGGCTGCACAGGCGCTTTCGATTCCCGTCTGTCCAACGGTACTAATGAGGCATATCCCTCGGTTTCTGATATTCTGACCTGCTGCCACATCTCTATTCGTTGTGTATCCACAGTGAGGACAGCTATGAACTCTAACACTCAGGTCTTTTTTGACTTCCCCGCCACACTCAGGACATTCTTGAGAAGTCCCCCTAGCATCTACTTCGGCAAAGAATTTCCCACGCTTCCAGCACACATACTTAACGATGGTTCTGAATTGTCCAAAAGCAGCGTCAAGCATATACTTCCCAAACATCCCTTTGGCACTGATGCGGTAATCCAAGTCTTCCATGAAAACCATATCACCAACATCACAAAGGGCATGGGCTTGCTTGAAGTGGAAGTCTTTCCTCGTGTTGTCAATTTGATGGTGAAGTCGGGCAACTTTAAGGCGTTGTTTTTCGTAGTTTTTAGACCGCTTACTTTTTCTCTTCAGTCTGCGTTGCAGCACTTTCAGCCTACCTTGCAGACGTTTAAAGAACTTTGGCGGTTTTACAAGAACACCGTCACTTGTTGCCAAGAATTTCTCCAACCCAATATCAACTCCAATGGGATGACCGTAGGGTGTTGGGTCGGGAACGTTGACATCACATTGCAGCGAAATAGATGCGTACCATTTATCGGCTTTCCTCAAGATTCGCACTTGTTTGACCACAAACCCTGTCGGGATAGGTCGATGCAAGTTGATGGGAATCGCCCCAGTCTTGGGCAGTTTAAGGTGCAAATTCGTCACTGGATTCTCTTTAAATTGAGGAAACAGCAACGACTTAAACTGCCCATACTTCTTGAATCTGGGGAAGCCGAACCCTCTCTCCTGGAAACATTCCCACCCTCTATGCAACTGCTTAATAGCTTGCTGGAGAACTTGAGAAGGAACCTCACTCAACTTGGGAAATTCTTTCTTAGCTTTCGGCAAGTTGTTAAGCTGTTGAATTTCGCCTGGGAACTTTAGCTCCGAAGAAATGATGTACTCTTTCTCCAGAGAGCATCTGTCACTCGGACACTTACGACTGTCACACCAATCTTTTATCTCTCTCAGTGCATAGTTAAATCCGCCTCGACAGATTTCCATCCACTCAATGAGTTGTTGCTCTTGAGCGGAGTCTGGATAGATTCGGTAGCGGTGTGTAACTGTCAGCATTCCAGTATTATACAGTGTTTACTGGTGAGTAGTGTAGCGTTAAATGTTAATTTAAGGGACATGGAGTCCCATAAAATTAACTTGGGGGAGTCCATGTATTCCACATCAAATCAGAGATTATGGTGTGGGTCTTATAGCTCCCCCCAACCCCCACGAAAAGATAAAGTCACAAAATGCCTGGTTATTGAGAGCGCGATTGGTCGATCGCCAGACACCAGTCTTAGTTATGGGTTATGTTGAAAAAACTTGTGTCCGCTTTTTAGGGGTTGCACCCGCAGGCAACTATTAGATTCCCCCCTTAATAAAATGCTAGAAACTGTCTACAAACACTTAGAAACATTGCAGGAACAAGCTAGGAAATTGCCACACCCGCAACAGGCAATTTTCACAAAAGTTTTGGAAGATTTATCGAATTCTCTACAGGAAATGGCAGGCAGCCGATTGTTTGAAAGCGCCACAAATAACGCGGCAAAGCTGGTTGAAATAGAAAAAAATAATCGCCTCTTGGAACGCACTGTAGCCCAGCAAGTAGGGCAAATCAGACAGCTACGGGAGCAGTTGGAAAAACAAATCAGCCAGCATCGCAGGGACACTCAAGCATTAACTAAAAGTGAAGCCAAACTGCAAGCTATGCTGCGTAATTCTCCCGATCTAATTAGCATTGTCGGCTCCGACGGGCGAGTTCGATACCACAGCGGAGCCCTACAGCGGCTTTTGGGTTACAACCCAGAAGAAAGAATTGGCAAATTTCACGGCGAGTTAATCCATCCAGACGATTTGCTAGCTTGGCAGACGTATTTTGGTAAGTTGTTAGAATCTCCGGGAATTGGAGGGGCAATCGAATATCGGAAACGCCACGCTGACGGTTCTTGGCTCTACATGGAGTCGATAGGTAATAGTTTGCTTTACGATTCTAGCGTGCAGGGAATTATAATTAATTCGCGGGAAATAGGGGAACGAAAGCAAGCCGAAATCGCAGTCCGAGAGTCGGAACTCCACTACAGAGTTATGTCGCAAATTACTTCGGATTTTGCCTATTCTTTTAAGGGACTGCCCGACGGCAAGTTCGCCTGCGAGTGGGCGACAGAAGCTTTTGAGCGCTGCACCGGTTGCGTTCCTGAAGAATTAGAATCGTTTGGTTGGTGGAACTCCGAACTCGTTCATCCCGACGACAGGGAAATGTTAATTAAACAGTTAGAAGGCTGTACTTTCAGTCGCACTGGAGCCAATGAGTATCGCATTATTAATCAAAAAGGCGAGGTGCGCTGGTTGCAGGACTACTGGCAAGTGGTGTGGGACAAAACTGCTGAGCGGGTTGTCCGTTTGTGGGGCGCTTGTCAGGAAATTACCGATCGCAAGCAAGTAGAATTGAAACTGCAACTCGTTAACCAAGTTTTGCAAGCGCAGATAGCATCGGCGCCGCTGGCGATTAACTGTACCAGCAATGACGGCAATACCGTTGTTTGGAACCGCGCCGCCGAACAACTTTTTGGCTGGACTGCGGCTGAGGTTTTAGGGAAACCTTTACCAAATATTCCTGAAGGCCAAAAGCAAGATTTTTACGCGCTGCTAAAGTCTGCGTCTAATGGCAAACCGCAAAACGGTTTGGAAATATCTTTGTTGAAAAAAGACGGTAGTTCGATCAATGTTTGGCTTTGGGCGACACGCGTGCGAGATGCGGGCGGCCAGACTGTCGGCAGTATCAACATATTTTCTGATCTTTCAGAACGCAAGCGCATAGAGGAAGAGCGCCAAAAGCTAGCAGCGATGAAAGATATGGAGGAGCCTTTTTGGGCGCGCTATGTCAGCCCTCCAAAAACTCCGAAAAAAAAGGGCGGTGGGTAATGCTATCAAGCACAAGTTAAAAGCATTAAAAGTGCGAAAGTGCAATTTTATGCTTGCCATATCCTTTCGGGTCAAATAACCTATTTGATGGGAGTCGTTCGAGCGGACATAATATGATAAATACACCGAGCTACTACGTGTAGTATTTGCTATGCTGTACTGTGTAAAACTATAATTCCCTAAAAATAATTGATGAATCAGCTACCGAATTTATTGAGGGAATCTATCGATAAAGTGTCAGCTTTTTCCAGGGTAAAATTTGTTAGCACGGTAAATATTAGACTTATTCAATACGCCACTAAAAACTTTACTGATGCCCAGATTTTTCCTGACTCCTCAAAGTGGCTAACTCTGCGTGAGTTTGGCAAGCTTCACTTAACTCAATGTAATCTAAGATATTGGAAATTACCTGAGAAAGGTGGATAGCCGAACGGTGAGCTTCTTGGATAAAATCTCTCTCCTCTATGGGATCGTCAGCTTGATCGTCTATGGTTAGTTGTAGATAGCCAATGATGTGATTTAGGGGAGTGCGGAGCTCGTGGGACGCCTTCAACAAAAATTGCTTTTTGAGTTGGGATAGTCCTTGTACTCGCTTGGTGCGCTCTTGGTAGAGGGTGGCGAGGGCGATCGCACTTCCTACTTGATCGGCAAGTTCTTGTGCGAATTCGATCTGGGCTTGAGTCCAAGGTCGATCGGTCTTACCCTTCCGCGACGATCGACCTTTGCACTGATGCAAGCTAATTATGCCGTTAGGTTGCTCTTGGTAAGCGGTAGCCACCACTAGCAGCGACTGCGGCCCAAAAGGGTCATTGGCTGCAAAGGAGTCTACTACCACGGGTTCGAGGGTGGCTAGAGCTTGAAGGAAATGAGGTGCTGCTGTCAGCGAAATTTCC
This sequence comes from Microcoleus sp. Pol7_B2, assembly GCF_036701035.1. Classification (NCBI taxonomy): domain Bacteria; kingdom Bacillati; phylum Cyanobacteriota; class Cyanophyceae; order Oscillatoriales; family Microcoleaceae; genus Microcoleus; species Microcoleus sp. Pol7_B2. The sequence goes on from NZ_JAUBQB010000075.1 coordinate 26,773, forward strand.
ATTCCCAGCATGGGTAAAAATGGTTCTTGGCAGTATTCAGCAGCTACTTTGACTTGCAGGCTAGAACTTTCATAGGGACAAAGGATACAGCGGCTGACGCCTAGTGTTTCTCCCAGAGTGTTAACTGTTTGCTGCCAGATGGTATGGAGATCCAAGGTGCGACGAATATTTCTGCCAATTTGGAGTAAAAGTTTTTGCGATTGAGCTGATATTTGCTGATTCATAGCAACCCTTTTTCTACTAGACTGGCAAAAGTTTACCACTCCGGCAACAGAGCAGGAAGTTACTGAATTTGTCAGCCTGCCACTGTCCGACTTATGGATTACGTAATTCTACTTAAATATTGCCACAGGCAGTCAAACCTTACTAAGTATTTGCGGTGTCTTTACAAGATCTTTATGATTTTCACATAGAAGGGAGAGCGTTGTATTTTCTTAAAAATCCTTGACAGTAGGGGATTGGAAAGCTGAATCATTGCTAAAAGTAGCCATTAAGTTATTGTAAAGTTGGCGGTTTGTGGGGGTTTACTCAGAGGTGTGAGCTGCCAGCCGACAGATTAAAGATTAGCTGTTATCCGTATCCCCCTGATTTGATTTATGCCAATTCTGGGTGGGGATCGGAAGTGGCGGGGGTGATGAATATGAGTCCAAAACTCCTAAGGAGGGAGCTCGGCGACGGATAAAAGTCAAAATTGATACGCGGGTGGGCGATCGAACTGTGTTTGTAGGATAATTACAAATTATTGATGGCTTTTATTCACGAAACGGAACTCACGGATACACGAATATAGCAATTTTTAAGTGAGTAAGGTACAGTTGGGTAATTGGTAATTGGTAAGAAAGCTGGCGAGTAACTCACCAAAGTTGAGAACCGCTCTAGCAGTTTTTTTTTCGGCTTCCTGATTCCCTCTTGCTTCTTAATTTGTGCTGATTCCTAATTCCTTCAACGTCCCGATGACCAATTACCGATGATTAATTTTTAAATAGTGGTTCTTGATAAAGCGGCACAGTAAAAGTAACCGTCGAGCCGAGTCCTTCCCCCATACTGTAAAAATTTACTGTACCCCCCATTGCTTCTACCAGTTTTTGAGAAATAGCCAATCCCAAACCGGTGCCGCCGTATTGTCTGGTACGAGCACCGTCTACCTGAAAAAACGACTCAAATAATTTATCCTGCTTGTCGAGAGAAACCCCAATGCCAGTATCAGCAACTCGAATTTTCACCATTCCGGGGAACTGCTGGTTGTGAACAGTCACCTTTTTCTTAATAACCTCGGCACTGATGCGAATTCCCCCTTCCCCGGTAAATTTAATCGCATTGCCCGTGAGGTTCAAGATTACCTGAAGCAGGCGTTGGTAGTTGCCGTACACAATAATCTCGTCCTCCACAGGGGGTTTTTGGATTTGAAATTGCAATCGCTTTTGCTCGACTTGAACCCGTGTAAAATTCTCAACTTGTTGCAACAGTTCACCGAGTTTGACGGGAGCGAGATCTAACTCCATTTTGCCAGCTTCGATTTTAGCGACATCCAAAATATCGTTAATCACATTGAACAAATGTACTGCTGATCGGTAAGCTTCTTCGATAAATTGGTGCGCTTCTTCGGGGTCATCTGCCATGCCGTCCATAAGCAGTTTTAGGAAGCCGAGGATGCCGTTGAGGGGGGTGCGGAGTTCGTGAGAAGTATTAGCAAGAAATTGACTTTTAAGTTGGGAAAGAGCTACGGCTTCGGCGCGGGCCTGTTCTAATTCTTGGTAAAGTGTAGCGTGGGCGATCGCACTGCCGACTTGAGCGACTAACTCGCGGGCGAATTCGAGTTCGACTGGACTCCATTTCGGGGAACTGCCGCAGCGGTGCAAACATATCAGTGCATTGGGTTGGTCTTCATAGGAGGTAGCTGCTACGAGCACGGAATGGCGGTGGAAGGGATCGGTGGCGGGGGAGGCGTAATCGACTGCTACTGGTTTTAAGGTGGCTAAAGTTTGAATCCATCCGGGCTGTTCGGCTGCGCGCAGTTCTACTCCCAGCATAGAAGAGTAAGCTTCTTGGCGGTACTCAGCTACTACTTTAAAAGTTTTCGATTGGAGATTTTCGATTTGAGTTGGGGAAAGCGGGGGCGAGGGGTAGCTAGCTATTGACTGTTGTAATTCGGCGGCGGCGGTCGATTTTGGCTGATTTTCAGAGGCAAGGAAGGGGGAGGTTTCGAGATTTTCGCTGTCTTTTTTGTAGGAACAGATGATGCAGCGACTCGCGTTTAAAACTTGACCCAAGCTGTTAACAGTTTGCTGCCAAATGGTGGCTAAATCGAGGGTTTTGTGCAGGTTTTGAGCGATTTGGGAGATGATTTTACGGTCTATTTCCGAGTAGGGAGGGAGCGATCGACCGGGGATACGGCTCGCTGGAAGCGACATTTGTTGGCGGGCGTCCAAGGGGGATGGCAAAGCTCGATAGAGCATGAATTCTGGGGAGTCGGGCCGTCTGTCTGTGGGTTTGTCAGACAGCAGCCTTCCCATAACTAAGACTTTTGTAGCTTTGCCGTTTGAGTCGATCGCCGGAGTGAGTGTCAAATCGAAGAGAAAATATTGTCCGGCGTGGCCAAATGGATAGCTGAACCGTTGCGGTACGAGGGTTTCGAGCGCCCGCCGCAGGATATCGAGATAAGGCGCAGGGGGGATGGGTTGCAGGGTTTCGCTGAAGGGGCGATCGACAATTTGTTCTGCTGTAAGGTTGTATTGCTCGGCTTTTTGCCAGTAAAAAGATAGATATCGACCAGAGGCGTCTTGGGTAAATACTAATTCTGCCCCTAACTCTTGAAAAAAAACTGTAGAGGCGAGGCTCGATCGCCGGAAATCTGTGTTAGAGTCCATCAGAGTAGGGGATGAAAGTAGTTCGGATTTTGGAGTATTGAGTTTTTAATAAATATCTCAAGACTTCCCATTGTTTGGGGCTTCTACTGTTAATTTGTGAGTTATTAATCAATTAAAAAGTTGTTGGCTTTTTAATTAAAACATTAATCGCTCAAAACTCACAATTTGCAAAAATTTTCGGCTTCTACTATTGACTTTTGAGTGATTAATGAAATCATAAAATATTAATTATTTAACTGTGAACTAAACTCAAAACTCAAAACTATTCGTTCTCAGCCGTTTTGGGTAATTTAAAGATAAAAATTAAGATTGAGGAATTAGGAATCTGCACCGATTAACGATCGAGTTTGAAAATTACGCCAAAATCTGAGGCTGCCAACAACTCAAGCCAGGGACTGGCTCACGCATTTTTTCCCTCACCTGGAATAGTTCCGAGGTTGTGATTTAGCCGAGTTCACTCGCCCACCACCTGTAGCTTTAGCCACGAAATCTGCAGGAGTTCGCCCGCGCGATCTAAATTTCACAGCCTGCAGATTTGCGCGCGCCGTCTGGGGCGAGAACACCTCAGTCGTTCCACTCACCGCGGGGCGGGACTGGGGGGTTGCGGCGTAAACTCAGAGCCAGCTCGTCTTCGCGGCGCTCGCCTCTGAGCCACTGCTTGATTGCTGTTTCAATGACTTTGCTGGGGTCATTCGTCAAGTGCTTAATTTGGTCGAGGAGTTCAGAATCTATATGGATAGATAGTTCCACTTTTTCTGACGAACTGTGGGAGGGTATACTTGACTGGCTCATAGTTAAAAAATCCTAGTTTTAATTCTTAAGTTTCAATTCTTTTGATGACAACCGACTGGACTAGATATTTGCAGTCCCTGATTTGCACCCCACCTTTCCTCAACCGCTTAACAGCTTTCTGTACAATGAGACAGAGAAAAGTTTTTTCCTTTTGGGTGTCCGACCGAGCCCGGACACTTGAAGGGTAATAACTGATACTCTTGAGGTTTGTCTCAGTTGTGGTTTCATCTCAATCCCCAGTAAGAGGTTGAAGTAAGCACTCTACTCTTGCTTGTGTAATCATACAACAAAAAGTATCCTTTGCCGATTAGCTCTTCGATAAAAAACATGACTAACGTCCCTGTATCTCGCATTCGTAATTTTTCGATTATTGCTCACATCGACCACGGAAAATCGACCTTGGCAGATCGCCTGTTGCAGGCGACTGGGACTGTGCAGGCACGGGAGATGAAGGAGCAGTTTTTAGACAATATGGATCTCGAACGCGAACGCGGCATTACGATCAAGCTGCAAGCGGCTCGGATGAATTACACTGCCAAGGACGGTCAGGAGTACGTGCTCAATCTGATCGACACTCCCGGACACGTGGACTTTTCTTACGAGGTGTCGCGATCGCTCGCTGCTTGCGAAGGGGCGCTGCTGGTGGTAGACGCATCTCAAGGCGTGGAAGCACAAACCCTGGCAAATGTCTACCTTGCCTTGGGAAATAATTTGGAAATTATTCCAGTTTTAAATAAAATTGACCTGCCGGGGGCAGAACCGGAACGGGTAAAAGGGGAAATTGAAGAAATTATCGGTCTGGACTGTAGCGGGGCGATTGAGGCTTCTGCTAAGGAAGGAATTGGTATAGATGAGATTTTGGAGTCGATCGTCGAATTGGTGCCACCGCCGCAGGATACTGTTGACAAACCGCTGCGGGCGCTAATTTTTGATAGTTATTACGACCCTTATCGCGGGGTAATTGTGTATTTCCGGGTGATGGACGGAAGTGTCAAAAAGGGCGATCGAGTTTTGTTGATGGTTTCGGGTAAGGAATATGTCATCGATGAATTAGGCATCCTTTCACCGACTCAAGTTCAAGTAGACGAACTGCACGCGGGGGAAGTTGGTTATCTGGGCGCGGCAATTAAAGCAGTAGCTGATGCTCGCGTGGGCGATACGATTACTTTGGTCAAAAAGCCGGCACCAGAGCCTTGGCCGGGTTATACAGAAGCAAAACCGATGGTTTTTTGCGGCTTGTTCCCGATTGATGCTGACCAATTTCCAGATTTGCGGGAAGCTTTAGAAAAACTCGAACTCAACGATGCGGCGCTTTCTTACGAACCGGAAACTTCGAGTGCGATGGGATTTGGTTTCCGCTGCGGTTTTTTGGGTTTACTGCACATGGAAATTGTGCAAGAAAGACTGGAGAGAGAATACAATTTGGATTTGATTGTTACGGCTCCTTCTGTGGTTTATCAAATCACAACAATTAAAGGGGAAGTGTTAACAATTGACAATCCCAGCCACTTGCCAGATCCTCAGTATCGCGAGAAAATTGAGGAACCTTATGTGCGGGTAGAAATGCTGTCGCCAGAAACTTATGTGGGCGCGCTGATGGAACTGTCTCAAAGTCGGCGGGGCATTTTTATGGATATGAAGTATCTGAGTCAAGGCAGAACTACGCTGGTTTACGAGTTGCCTTTGGCGGAGGTGGTGACGGACTTTTTCGATCAGATGAAATCGCGATCGCGCGGTTATGCGAGCATGGAGTATCACCTTATCGGTTATCGCGAAAATCCGTTGGTGAAAATGGACATTTTAATTAATGGCGATCCGGTTGACGCTTTGGCGATGATCGTACACCGCGATAAGGCTTATAATGTGGGCCGCGGATTGACGGAAAAACTCAAGGAGTTGATTCCTCGCCATCAATTTAAGGTGCCGATTCAAGCAACAATTGGTGCGAAGGTGATTGCTTCGGAGCACATTCCGGCTTTGCGGAAAGATGTGTTGGCGAAGTGTTACGGCGGTGATATTTCGCGGAAGAAGAAGTTGCTGCAAAAGCAGGCGAAGGGTAAGAAGCGGATGAAGTCTGTGGGTACTGTGGATGTGCCGCAGGAGGCTTTTATGGCTGTGCTGAAGCTCGATCGGGATTCGTAATCTGTGTGGCTTTTTGTCAGGAACAGGCTTTCGGGCCTGTTGCACAAAGAGTCTGTTTTTTGTAGTTATTTGCGATTATCTAGAACAGGCAAGATGCCTGTTCCACAAAGAGTCTGTTTTCTTGTGGGATGGGCATCTTGCCCGTCCCTGTGGAAGCCCAGAATAAGGCTGCAGCGTGAGTGGCGATCGCCCGATCGCATCACAGCTTACTACAACTTAAACAAGAATGCTTTGTTGAAACTCGCGCTGAATTTCATCTACAACTTTGCGATCGCTCAAATCGCGATGCCACCAGTGGCTACAGCCATCTTGACAATATTTGCAGTACCTGCGCGCATCGGCAATTGCCAATAAACTCATTAACAGGAAAAAGGTTTTGATAGATTCTGAGGGCGGCAGTTTCAAAAGCTTTGCCATTTGTTCTTTTAATCGCCCTCTGCTCAGCAACACACAAGGGGTGTAAGTTGGGCGAAGTTTTGATTTGGCAATAGCTAGGGAAACATCTTCTTCTCGCGCCCCTGCTTGGAGGGTCATGTAGGATAGCCGCTGCAATATTTCCTGCTGGTCTTCGGTTGGGAAGCTTAAAAACCAGTTTTTTGCATCTTCTTGGCTAATTAATTCTTGTTGAATTTGATTGATTGTAATTTCATCTGCTAGATTCATTTGCCTCTCCTAAGTCTAGCTGAAATATAACGTGAGGTTCTCCGTCATAATTTCTCAAATAGAATTAGGAACAATATGACAGCGCAGCCACTCAGTAAATTCATCGCGGGCGATCGCGCTTGATGCGACTTGTAATATAATTTCTTCTTGCTCTTCCACAGGTGCAGAAATCTCAAAGCCATTCAAAACTAGAAATACTTCCATTGCTGCGTGACCGATGCGTTTGTTACCATCTAAGAAAGGATGATTTCTAATCAAAGCAAATCCAAGGGCTGAAGCTTTTTCCACGATAGTTGGGTAAAGTTCCTCCCCGCCAAACGTCATGCGCGGCTGAGCTAAAGCTGACTCTAAGGCTCCTAAATTAGCGAGGCCAAATGCTCCCCCAGACTGCTCGATAATGCGCCGATAAAGTTCTAAGATTTCTGTTAAAGTTAGATAGCGCATTACGCGAGCTTTTGGTAAAGTTCAGCATTCTTTTTGAGGACGTATTCCATAGCATTTTGGAAGGATGTTTCGGGTGGTGCTAGCAAGTTTTCAGCACCCGCAAGCAGTAATGCTTCTAGGGAAACGCCGAGGATATTGGCGGTTTCTTGGAGCTTTTGCAGGCGATCGTCTGGAATTGTGATGGTAATGGTTTGCATTCTGTTTGTGGCTGTGACGATACTCTGAGTTTAGCACGTCAACTGTCTGAGTAGGAGTTAGGGTTTTTGAAAGAGCGATCGCACTTTTAGACGTGAAGGGCGATCGCACTTTTGCAAATAAACCATCAGAGATTACTGATTATTCTTACGATCTAGAACTACCTTACCGCCTAAAAGTCCACAAATTGTAGCCACACCTATTTTATAAGTATCATTACAAGTGTTAATAATGCTGGCTTGCTGAGGAGATATAGATTCTTGCATACTAAGCGATAAAGATACTCCTCCAGAAAGTAAGGTAAGACAAGTAACAGTGGTGAAGACGACTTTCTCGAAACGAGAGGGAGTACGAGTCATTTTAGTAGATTTGGGTTTAGCAGGTGTCAGATTTGGTTGAGCTTTCATAATTGCTACCTTTTGATTGGTGATATTCTAATCATAAAGGGCAAAACCTTGAAAGCCAAGGTGTGTATGGGTTTCAAATACTAGGAGTTTGATATGCGTTTAAGATGCGTTTGGTTTGCGATCGCTTGCTACAATACTTAAAAGGTTTGTAATTTGGCTATGCCACAACCAACGCTCAAAGCATCCCAGGCAGGAATCGAAAAAGCAAAAACAGCTCTCAAACGTAAAGGCTGGAGGCCCGAAGACTTAGCAGCTAATGTTAAGATGGGAGGAAATATAGGCATCAGCCTTCAAACAGTTAAGAAGTTTTTGGCTAACAAGAAGGGTGTCACTACCGACTATTTTATTGCAATTTGCACAGCTTTAGAATTGCATTGGCCAGACATTGAAAAGCTCGATGAAGAGCCAAGAAATATTAACTATAATAATCCATTTATTCCCAAACATGGCAAGATAGACGATCCGCGATTTTTCTTGGGCCGAGAAAGGGAAATTCGGCAGGTATTCGAGACGCTGAATAGTGGCAGTAGCGTAGCAATCATTGGCGAAAGAGCGATCGGCAAAAGTTCTCTGCTACAAGCCATTTACCGAGAAGCACCAAATCAACTCCATCATCCGCGCCAACCCATTTACCTCGATTTAAAAAATGTTTGCGATGAAGATGACTTTTACGGTGCTTTATGCGACAAAGCGGGTATCGAGACAGTGAAGGGATATTTACTACAACGGGCTTTAGAATCGCACCGATTGCTGTTGCTTTTAGATGAAGTCGAGAAAATGACCTGGGATGGATTTACTAATCAAGTACGCGGCCAATTGCGGGGTTTGGCGGAGGGAAATAACGCACCTTTGCGTCTAGTTGTCGCCGCCTGCACCTCTCTAGATACGCTGTTTCCTGACAGTCAAGACAAAAATATGACATCTCCTTTTAAAGGGATTTGTATTGAGGAAAATCTGAAGCAATGGGATGAAAGAATCAGCCGCGAATTTATTATTAGTCGCCTCCAGGCTTCCTGGTTAACACCTGTTGCTCAGCCCGTGAATTTTACTGAGGCAGAAATTGCGGGGTTAATTGGTGAAAGTGGCGGCTCTCCTCAGAAATTGATGCAGTTGTGCTATCAAACTTATGCCCGTTATATCAACTAGGGCTTACACATCGGGGCCCAGAAACCGGGTTTTTTACGAAAATACAGCAAATTCCATGTAAATGTGGTACACTACATTCAGTACATCAGCAGAAAAAATGAAAGCTTATTCGCTCGAGTTTCGTAAAAAAATAATTAAAGCCTATGAACAAGGTGATACCTCAGTCAGGAAAGTAGCCCAACGTTTTGATGTGAGTAAAGCCTTTGTTCAAAAAATCTTAAAACAAAAACAAACGACTGGTCACGTTCAAGCAAAAAAACAGGGTGGAAGCCTTAAAAGTGTGTTGCACTCGTCCACAGATAAATTAGCCCAGATGGTAGAAAAATATCCTGATAGTACCTTATTAGAATATTGTGAATATTGGCTAGATAGCTACCAACAATCTGTCAGTCCTAGTATGATGTGTCGCGAATTAATCAAACAAAATCTGACGCGAAAAAAAAGACAATACGGAGTAGTCAATCTGCCACCGACCGAGTGCAACTTTTGAGGTGTGAATATTGGGACAAAGTAAAAAATATCGACCCTGATAAGCTCGTTTTTTTGGATGAAATGGGTGTTCTATTGGGGTTAACACATTCGTAACAAGTTAAGCCTGTATGGCAGTTGTCAAGGGGATTTCAGAAGATGTCTCAAAGAAATATTGGTTCAGA
>NZ_JAUBQB010000076.1:0-14387 GCF_036701035.1 Microcoleus sp. Pol7_B2
GGGCTGCTACTATTTTTTTTCGCAAATCTACTGAATATGCTTTCATTGGTGTATTTTTTTTAATCTATTCTTATTGTGCCTCATAACACCCGGAAGTGCTGTATACAGTTGTTGGCACAAGCACTGCCCAGCTTTACCATTAATCATGTAAAGCTAATTTTAGCATTTTAACAAGACAAGGATAATTACTTTTTCCAAACTTACAGCTAATGTTGCATACCGAATTGGGCGAAAAGTATAGGATATGTTTTGGTATGTTTTTACACAGGGACATAAGTTTAGATAATGCCAGAAAAATTCGGTTACTCTTGCTTTTGCCTTCCTTGCCCGCGATCGCTGCTTTGATGGATCTTGACCTAATCCTAGTCCTCAATGAAGCGATCGACCTTCACATCACTCTGAGGCTTTCTGCTTACCCGCCAAAAACTCCCGCAGCCGCAACAAACTACCTGTTTGCCCTAAATTCAGCGGCAGCAGCCACACTCCGTCCAACCGATACCGCACCCAACCGTCGCCCCAATACCACTCGTGAAAAATGAAAATGATCTCCCCTTCCAACCATGTAGCGATCGAGCTTTGGACTTTTATGATTAATCTAAATTGTGTGGCCGCTTTTTGATTTTTGTGCGATTTCTTAGAGTAGACTGACAGCGTTCCCAGTAAATTTTAGAGACGCGATCGCCCGGATTCTGACGCCAACACTCGGCAAACAGCCCAGCCGCCTCAGCTAACTTCCCTTGCAAGTAATTTGCCCTCGCTTCTGCAAACAATTCCAGCGTAGCTAACTTGCCCGCTTTGATTTCTGGTGTGTCAGCATCAAAAACTTCATAAACCGTCACCGCTTCAGATTTTCCCTTAACTTTTACCGTATCGAGGGTGCGGATTGCGTACTGGGATGGATTTTCTAAACGCGAGTAAGTTTCCTGGGTGATTAATATCGACACCCCATAATTTTTCGTCAAACTTTCCACCCGAGAAGCTAAATTCACCGCATCGCTGATTACTGTCCCGTCCATGCGATTTGGTCCGCCCACCGTTCCCAGCATCAAAGTTCCAGTATTGATGCCAATCCCAATCTGAATCCGTGGATAACCACAATTGGCGCGATTTTGATTGTATTCAACGAGGCAGTGCAGCATGGAAATTCCCGCTTTCACAGCATTATCAGCTTCCCCACTAAACAGCGCCATAATCGCATCGCCAATATATTTATCAATAAACCCCTTATTTTCATTAATAACAGGTTCCATACGAGAAAGATAGGAATTGATAAATTTGAAATTATCCTCCGGCGTCATAGTTTCCGAAAGCGTAGTAAAGTCGCGAATATCGGAAAATAGCACCGACATTTCTAACTGAACTTGGTCGCCCAATTCCACCTCAATGATGCTTGATTTTTCTAGAAAATGGAGGAATTGATTGGGGACAAAACGCTCGTAAGCTTTGTTGATTTGGAACAATTTATCGGTAAATCTGATTCGCTCTCTTTCAGCTTTTTGGCGCTCCGTTATATCTTGAAATGCTGCTAGGCCGTAGGCAATATTGCTCTGATTATCATAGATAGGGGTTCCCCAAACTTCGATGGGTACAACCTTGTCATTCTGGTAGATTTCTACATCATTAACAGTGGAACTTTCACCATTTAATGCCCGTAGTCCAGGCATTTTTTCAACAGGATAGGGTTGGGAAGTGTCAGCGGTATAGACTTGATAAACCTCTGCCAATTGTTCGCGCGTGGCATCAGGCGCAACTCCTTTTCCCAGAAGCTGCTGCGCCCTCTGATTAACGTAGTAAGGTGTACCACTGGGTTGGAGTACAAGTATCCCTACTGGCATCGCTTCTAGGAATTGAGTCAACCTCGTTTCATTTTCGCGGACTTCGGTATAAAGCTTAGAATTTTGAATCGAGATCGCCGCCTGTCCAGATAACACTTTTAATAGTTCCACTCTTTCTGGCGTAAAAGCTCCCGCTGTGAGATTGTTTTCTAGGTAAACAATACTAATGATTTGAGCTTGGTTAATCAGCGGCACACATAAAATTGATTTAGGCTGATTTTTTTGGATGTAGGGGTCGTTAGTAAATTGTCCCTCTCGGACAGCATCATCTAGTACGACGCTTTCTTGAGTGCGGGTCACATAATTAACAATTGCTTCAGAAAGTTTTTTACAATTTTCAACGGGGATTGACTGCAACACGGTAACGGGATTGTTCTCTATTTTCCCTTCAGCTTCAATTAACTGTTTTCCCTGACTTGATGAAATTAGATACCCTCTTTCCGCTCCTGCACTTTCCATCAAAATTTTCATTAGGCTAGACATTAGGTTATCGAGCATAATTTCACAGGAAATCGCCTGATAAGCTTTCATGACTGTGGTGATATCTAGATAGCTACCCGAACCAGCAGTCGTCACTGTTGCGGTATTTTTAATGTTTTTATTTGCAGATTGAATAGGTATTAATAGCGGGAAATATCGGGTTTCTAAATCTTTTACCTTAGCAGTGGCTCCCCATTGGACATAACAATAGTACGCCTCAATCATGTAGGTTTGAGCAATTTTTTCTTTACCCCATTCTAGGTAAAATTTGGCTGCTAGTTCATTAGCTAGGGCTTCTTCGTTGAGAAATTGATTTTCTTTAGCTCCAGCAATGGCGCGATCGTACATTTCAATCGCCTCGGCTTTATTACCCAACACCCGTTGCCGTTCTGCCTCAACCAAATACCATTTATGTAGATAATTCATCGGAGCATTTTGCGCCCATTGGTGCAGAGTGGTTTGATGGGTTTCCACAGAGGCGAGAAGATCAGCTTGCTCGGTTTCTGGCTGTGTAGGGAAAAGTGCCAAGTTCGTCAGGGCGGCATAGAAATGGAAAATGGGAACAAACAACATTCCCGATAGTGCCATTAAATACTGTTTGGCTTTGGTAATGTAGTCTACAGCAGCGGTGTAGTTTGCCCATAAGTAGGCAAGCAGCAGTTTGGAGATATATACATCAGCGATCGCCGAAAGTTGATTATCCTGCTGGTGCTTGGGAATCATCACCGTTTCATCGTAGGCAGAGCCTATTAAGCAATCCGACCGAATATGGGTTTCCCTCAAGTTCTGCACCGTCTGCTGAATCATATCCAAATAAATCTGAGCCGAATATTGTTTCAACTGCGCCATGACAGCCCTGTAACCTGCTATTTCTGCTTCCCAAGTGTCTAGTTCTACCCCAGCGAATAAATGGGTATAAAAATACATATATATGTTGGAGCCAGCCTCTACAAATTCGCCTGTTTCCATGCCAGCCGTAAAGCCATCTTTCAGCGTCGGTATCGTTGCCAAGAGATCTTCTTGACGATGCTGAATCCAACCACCAAACAAAAGCATAATTATAGACTTGAATTCCCCTACATTGAACCGATCCAGCAATGAGAGTGCCAATTGCCCAAAGCCATAGCCCGTTTCCACCTCTTGTAAAAAGGCACATAAAACCATCCCGTGGATTGCATACCCCACCGTCGAGGCGGGTGCATTCCCAAATTGGAGCGATAAACTTACCATCATGGAGCTAACTAGAGGTGTTAAATTTGGCATTCCTTGATAAATGGGTGAACCTAACATTCCTAACAGTTGTATGGTGGCTTGAGCCTTGGCATCAGTCATCATCGGCAGATTAGCTAGTTCTTCAATCCGTTTATCTTGGAGTTTGCCGGCAAGGGCTTGTAGCGCTTTACTAATCAAGGCTTCGTCAGCTTCGCTGGGGAGATCGATCCCCAGTAGTCGCAGGGCATCTCTACCCACTGCGATCGCTTCTAACATCTTGTTTTGGGCTGTCTGGGCGGCAATTTGAATTTCGTAAATTTTAACTTTGTCTAAAATTGTTTGGGCTTTTTGCAAAACCTGTGCTGTCATCTGTTCCATACCATCAAGGTCAGCATTCAAATAGGCGACTTCGGCAGCAGCAATATAGAGATTCAGGGTCAACTCATACTGACTTTGCCAGCAGTTGGCCCTCAGTAGCTCAATCCCTGTTTGCAGATAGATATTTGCCGCAACGTAGGCGGTAGAATTTCTGGCTTTACGTCCGGCTCTTAAGTTGAATTGGGCTAAGACTTCCCGTTCATTCGATCTAGCGATTAACTCAATTCCTAGATTCAAATGCCCGACAATATCAAACAGTTTTTCCTCTATTTCGGCCTCTGAGGAACTTTGTAGGAGCAATTGTCCAATTTTGAGATGTGTGGCTTGTTTGTGGTCGTCGGGAATCAATGAATAAGCCGCTTGCTGAACGCGATCGTGCCGGAACTTATAAGTTGGATTAGCAACAGATCCAGAAGGGGATTGAGCATTTGCTTGAATGAAGTTATAGCCTTCTGCACTCACTAAAATGATTCCTTCAAGCAAAGCTTTCCATAGCACTGATGCCGTTGGTTCGGGTACTTCTTCGCTGACTACTGCTAATGTATCTAAATCAAACTGCGCCCCAATGCAAGCCGCCAATTTTAGAACATTCTGAGTTTCTTTCGGCAACTTCTGCAATTGCACCGCCATAAACTCCACCACATCCGAGGCGTCGGCAAATGTAACTTGAGTAATATCGCACTGCCACGCCCCTTGACTTTTCCCCTTAGTAAGGGGGGACACAGGGCGATCAAAAATAATCAGCCCATCTTCATATAAAGACTTGAGGAATTGAATCGAGAAAAAGGGATTACCTTTAGTTTTTTCATAAATCAATTCTGTCAAAGGTTGAGCTAAGGATAAATCGCAAATCAGCGTATCTGCTACCAACTGATTGAGATCTGCTAAACTCAACGGTTGCAGGGTAATAGTATTCACCACTGCCCCAGACTTCACAATCTCATCCACCGTCAACATAAACGGATGAGTAGGTGACACCTCATTATCCCGATAAGCACCCAACACTAACAGATGCCCCGTATCCTGCATTAACAGTTGTAGCAACTTCAGGGATGCTGAATCCGCCCACTGCAAATCATCCAAAAACATCACTAAGGGATGTTCGGCGGTGGTAAATACTTGCACAAACTTTTGCATCAGCAAATTGAAGCGATTTTGGGCAGCACTCCCTGACAGTTCTAGTGCAGGACTTTGAGCGCCAATGATGCGTTCTAATTCAGGAATTACGTCAATTAGCACTTGCCCGCTATCACCGACTGCTGTCAGAATATTGGTTTTCCATGTGTGTAAATGAGCATCACTTTCTGATAGCAATTGCCCCATCAATTCCCGAAATGCTTGCACAAATGCACTGAAGGGAATATTGCGCTGGAATTGGTCGTATTTGCCTTTAATAAAATAGCCCCGCTGTCTGGCTATAGGCTTATGCACTTCGTTCACGACTGCGGTTTTACCAATGCCCGAAAAGCCAGCTACCAACATCATTTCGGCGCTACCTGTAGTGACTCGTTCAAATGTGGCTAATAGATGAGAAATTTCAGTTTCCCTACCGTATAACTTTTCGGGAATCAGGAAATGGTCTGTAATATCCTGCGTTCCCAAGTCAAATTCTGCTATGCTATCCGTTTCGTGTAATTGAACCAGACACATTTCTAAATCGTGCTTTATTCCCAAGGCAGTTTGATAGCGGTTTTCGGCGTTCTTCGCCATCAGTTTACTGACAATTTGAGACACAATTAGGGGAATTTCTGGCTCGATTTCGTGCGGACGAACTGGTTGTCTGGCAATATGGCAGTGAACCAACTCTAAAGCATCTTCTGTCTCAAAAGGCAGTTTTCCTGTCAGCAATTCGTAGAAGGTGACACCAAGCGAGTAAAAATCAGCTCGATAATCGAGAGAGCGATTCATCCTGCCAGTTTGTTCCGGCGATATGTAAGCGAGAGTTCCTTCAAGAAGGCCGGGGTTTTTCAGGCTCGGTGTTTCTCGCGTTAGCTGAGTAGAAATGCCAAAATCAATAATTTTTAATTGTTTCGTTTCCGGGTTGTAAACAATATTAGAAGGGTTAATATCTTTGTGGATGATGTTTGCCCTGTGAATTTGCCCTAAAATTTCAGTTGTGGCGATCGCAAGAAGCAAAAATTCCTCCAGAGTAAACTTTCGCTGCTGCATCCAAATTGTCAAGGATTCGCCGCCAAAGTCCTCCACAAACATCACGAGGCTGTTTTGGTATTTTTGCAAGTCATAAACCTGCACGACTCCCGGCTCTTTCAACTCTTGGGTGATGCGGTATTCGGTGCGGTAGCGCACCAATTCTTGAGGTGTGGGGTAGCTCTCTTTGAGCAGTTTGAGGATAATCGGCTGGTTATCTGCTTCCCGAATCGCCCGGTAAACCAGAGAGTTGGCGCTTTCATAGAGAAGTGTCTGGACGGCAACGCCTGCAATAGAGAGCATATTGATTTTTATGGTAAACATTAACGCGCAGTCAAAACGCACCAGCTTTGTGTAGAGAATAGCGCGTTATAAAGGCAAAAAAAAGGTTTGTTAACAAATGTTTAGTTTTTCCGGTAGCAGCCTGCAAATACTTTCTGGTTGCCCCGAGTGCGATCGCCTAATTTGTATGGTGCACCAACAGTCGATCGCACTTTTGCTGTGATTTTCAGCCCACATTACGCTGCTTGGGGTGTAACACAGCATAATTACGCAGAAAACTCTATTTTTAAAATAATAAATTAGGTCTTTAAAAAGTTTTTTATCAGTCAATGTACGGTTTAAAGCTATAAATTGTAGCTTTATTGCTGGATAAAAATAAGTAAAAACCGATCGTGAGAGTTGAGAGTGCAGAATGTGATTTTCAGGTAAAGCAACCGCCCTGATGGTGACGAGGTTCTTAATCGCTAAGTTTACGCCGCAGTTGACCGCACTGAGCAACTAATACCTTAAAGTTATAATTGTCCGATACGTGCTCTGCCAGCTCAAACCTAATGAAACTAGCCTTCTTTTCTATACAGGGTGCTGCAATGCTAGCGATCGCAGCCACTATTTTGAGTACAGCGGCGGTAGAAGGACAACCCATTGTTCCCGCACCCGATCGCACTGGCACTACAGTCACGCCTAGCGGCGATCGCTTCAATATCACAGGCGGCCAAACTTCTAGAGATGGAGCGAATCTTTTCCACAGTTTTCAACAGTTTGGGCTTAGCGAAGGGCAGATTGCTAATTTTATTTCTACTCCCGCTATTCGCAACATCTTAGGACGGGTAGTAGGCGGCAATGCTTCTATTATTAACGGTTTAATTCAAGTAAGTGGCGGCAATCCTAACCTATTTTTAATCAATCCTTCGGGCATTATCTTTGGTCCTAATGCTAGCTTGAATCTTCCGGCTGCTTTTACAGCTACTACTGCTACTAACATCGGCTTTTATTCCGGTTTGTTCAATGTTGCCGAAGCGACGAATGATTACAGTACGCTGATAGGACCTCCGAACACTTTTTACTTTGATCTCAGCCAACCGGGAAGTATCCTCAATGCAGGTAATTTAGCTGTTTTGCCGGAACAAAGTCTAACTTTAATTGGTGGCACAGTTGTCAACACAGGTTCGCTCAATGCTCCCCAAGGTAATATTATTGTCGCTGCTGTTCCCGGTGAGAATGCTGTTCGGATTAGTCAACAAGGGCATTTATTAAGTTTAGAAATAGGAGCTATTGACGGGAGATTGTTGGCACAGAATGGGCAATTATCTCTGCCTTTGTCTCTTCCGCAATTGCTTGCGGGCGCAGGTAGGAACTCTGCTACTGGTATCTCCGTTAACGGTGCAGGAGAAGTGGTTTTGACGGCGGGTTTGAAGGTGGAAAGCGGGGATGTGGCGATCGCTAATTCTACTGTTAATAGTCAGAATGCTAGACTCTCGGCAGCACGTAATCTCACTTTGGTAGAAAGCCAGCTACTTACTGAGAACAATTTGTTTCTGTTGGCAGGAGATACGGTGCGGGTGCGGGATGGTAGTTATCCTTTCAGGGCGATCGCGGGCGGCAATCTTACTATACAAGGTAATCAAAATATTGATATCTTCGCGCTAAATTACCCTAACCCTGCATTCCAATCTGCAGGGGATATCACATTATTGAGCAATGGCAATGTTTCAGGTGATGCTCACTTCGCTGCGGGAGGTAATGTAAGTATTCTCACATTGTCTGGCAGCGGTGGCAGTTTTTTGAGTTTGTACGACCCGATTATTAGCTCCGAGGGAGATGTGAGATTTGGTGATTATACTGGAACCTCACTTAAGGTAGAAGCAAAAGGCGCGATCGCGGCGGGAGATATTACCATCACAGGGCCAGATACTACTTTGTCAGGTTCCGCCGATCCAGATGCGGCGGTGCTTTCAGGTAGTGCAGCTTTAATTCTGCGATCGGGCGTTTCGACTCTGGCGAATGCTGCGAATCTGCCGCCGAATACGACAGCAGGGGAGACATTTTTTGCTTCGCCCGGTGTTGCTTCGGGCAATAGCATTGGAGTGGGAGCGATTTCGACAGCAGGCGGGCCTGTGATTTTGGAATCAGCAGGGGACATTGCGCTGGATGCGATCGCCACTTCTGGTGGCAATATTACCCTCAAAGCTGCTACCGACATCGCCGTTACAGGCACTCTCCAGTCTACTGGCGGCAGTATTGACCTCACGGCTGGCAATCTTCTCACAGTCAGCGGCACTTTTGCAGATAGTAACGGTGTAAATGCGAGCATTTCCAGCGCTAATAATGGCACGGGCGGCGGCGCGATCGCGATTAGTCACGCGGGGGGCACGACTACACCTTTTATTGTCGGCGATGCGACAACCAATGGGACGACAGGAGCGATCGCATCAGGTTCGGAGACAATTTCGCCACAGTTCGCGGTGCCAGTGCCACCTAGCACTTACACTCAGGGCAATATTACTATCATTACTTCCGCGCCATCTCCAACGCCGGAACCAACACCATCTCCAACGCCGGAACCTACACCGGAACCTACGCCGGAACCTACACCGGAACCAACACCATCTCCAACACCATCACCTACGCCGGAACCGACACCATCTCCAACGCCGGAAGCAACACCATCTCCAACGCCGGAACCAACACCGGAACCTACACCATCACCTACGCCGGAACCGACACCATCTCCTACACCATCACCTACGCCGGAACCGACACCATCTCCAACTGCACAAGCAACACCGGAACCGACACCATCTCCAACTGCACAAGCAACACCGGAACCGACACCATCTCCAACCCCACAGCCAACGGCATCCCCATCACCTGCGCCATCTTTAATACCAGAACCAACGCCATCACCCGCACCATCTTTAATACCAGAACCAACGCCATCACCCGCGCCATCTTTAATACCAGAACCAACGTCCTCACCTGCGCCAATTCCACAAGCAATACCGTCTCCGATATTGCTTGGGCCCTCCATTGCGCCTGAAATGCTAGCGCCGATGCCATTACCTACTCCGACACCAACTTTATCTCCGTCTCTTGATGCCACCTTCCCTTTACCGGATATTTCAATTACCAACGCGATCGCGCAATCAGCTAACAGCAACAGCAACAGCAACAGCAATAGCAACAGCAACGCGGCAGTTTCCGACTCAAGATCCCCTCTAGAAAGCAAAACGAACCAAGCCGGAATCATTCTAAATACGGTTAGTCTTAGCGATATCACACAACAGATTGATAAAGGCGATATCCCTCAAGCCAGTTTATTTGTCGATATCTTCTATAGCGAACAAGTAGGGTCATACGTCAACCAGCAAGTCAGGGGCGATTTGCAATCTTTTACGGCTATACAGCAAATAACTAGAACGATCGCTAGCCAAACAAATACTAAGCCAGCCATTATCTACGCCTTAGCCCGCCCTGAACAATTAGACTTGATTATCGTTCCCCCTACTGGTTTCCCAATTCATAAAAGCATCCCCGCCGCCCGGCGCGAAACTCTGATGCAAGTCGCCGCCAATTTCAGGCAAGAACTCCTTAATCCTATAAAAGTCAATACTCAGACGTATTTGCCAGCATCCCAGCAACTCTATCAGTGGATAATTGCCCCCTTAGAAGCCGAGTTAAAAGCTCAAGGTATCGACACCCTACTTTTTAGTATGGATGCGGGATTGCGATCGCTCCCCTTAGCTGCCCTCCATGATGGTTCTCAATTTCTAGTAGAAAAATACAGCATGGGACTTATTCCCAGCGTCAACTTGACCGATACTAACTATGAAAGCCTTAAAAATGCTGAAGTTTTAGCAATGGGGGCCTCGCAATTTACCGATAACAAACCTTTGCCAGCAGTGCCCGCAGAACTTGAGGCTATTGCCTCCGAATGGAAAAGCGAATCCTTCCTCAACCAAACCTTTACTCTCAACAATCTGAGGTCGCAAGGCACCACCCAAGCCTTTCGCATTATTCACCTCGCCACTCACGGAGAGTTTAAGTCAGGAGCAGCGAGCAATTCTTACATTCAGTTATCAGACACCAGGCTAACACTCGATCGCGTGCGCGAACTAGGGTGGAATCAGCCGCCTAAAGTTGAGTTATTGGTGTTGAGCGCTTGTAAAACTGCTGTGGGTGATGATGACACCGAATTAGGTTTTGCGGGGTTAGCTGTGCAAGCGGGGGTGAAGTCAGTTTTGGCGAGTCTTTGGTACGTCAGCGATGAAGGTACTTTAGGGTTAATGGCTGAATTTTACCATCACTTAAAGGTCGCGCCTATTAAAGCCGAAGCCTTGCGGCAGGCTCAAATTGCTATGCTCAAAGGTCAAGTTCGCATTGAAAATGGCCGTTTAATTTTGTCAAACTTAAATAAGGAGTTAGAATTGCCGCCAGAATTAGCTGAACTGACTAATGTAAATCTCTCCCATCCTTATTATTGGGCGGGATTTACGATGATTGGGAGTCCTTGGTAATGTTATGATCTCATTTCCCAGTACATGAGAACTATGTAATTTGTGGTGCGGGCCGGAGAGCCCGCGATTCTCTAGGATAGTGCACTTTCCGGCCTGCTTTACTTATAAACTTATAATGCCGATGCCACCGGATTTGATCTGACTCGCCATTAGATGCTAATGAGTGCATAAGTCCTATTTCAATGAGACATATAATACTTAAAGAATAAAGATGGAGCATAATGACACAGCAAAAAATTCTTTCAATTCTAGTCTTTATTGACTCAAATGTTGAAGATTACCAGAGTTTAATTAGCGGGGTTTCTCCAAAGGGTAAAGTAATTATTCTAGATGAAACGCGGGATGGCATTGAGCAAATTACTCAAAGGCTCGCAATTGAAAAAAATATAGAAGCAATACATATTATCTCTCACGGCAGTCCAGGTGTCGTACAACTCGGCGCAAATACACTCAACAGCAGCAATATAGAAAGTTTCGGTCATCAACTCAAACAGTGGCGCAAAGCATTAACAAATGGTGCTGATATTCTCCTTTATGGCTGTAATATCGCCGCCGATGTATCGGTGAAAATTGACAGCCCCGACATCTCCCACATCCCCCACACTCACCACATCCGCCAGGGGTTAAAACCCCTGTCTCATAGCTTAAGTCGGTTGAAACCGACTCAAGACAATCAAGACAATTTATTTATTCAGTCCTCTTCAGAGAACTTTCGCTATCAGACGGGGGTTTTAGCCTTCGACGGGACTGGTGTTAAATCGACTGGTGTTAAGCCCACAAAACCTAACCACTTCCTCCAACGTCTGAGTGAATTAACTGGTGCTGACATCGCCGCCTCTGCCAACCCTACGGGCAATGCCAAACTAGGCGGAGATTGGGAACTGGAAGTACAAATCGGCTCCATCGAAGCAACACCGATTCAGGCTTTAGCCTACAGCCACACCCTAGCAGCCACCGCTAACCCAGACAGCAAAGCCATTACAGTCAACTCACCCCAAGTTAGCATTAGCATCGACGTGCTCGCCAACGACACCGGGAGTTCCCGCGTCTCGGTGAATAGCATCACTACCGCCCCCACCAACGGCACCGCCATCATCAACGACTGGATATATGCGGGCGGCAATTTCACCACCATCGGGGGACAAGCCCGCAACAGAATCGCTCGGTTGAATAGCGATGGGAGTGTGGATGCTACCTTCAACCCGAATGCGAATAGTACAGTCAGAGCGATCGCCCTAGACAGCAGCGGCAACCCCATAGTGGTCGGCGAGTTCATCAACATCGGCGGACAACCCCGCAGCGGAATCGCCAAATTAAACCCCACAACAGGTGCCGCTGATGCTACCTTCGACCCGAATGCGAATAGTACAGTCAGAGCGATCGCCCTAGACAGCAGCGGCAACCCCATAGTGGTCGGCGAGTTCATCAACATCGGCGGACAACCCCGCAGCGGAATCGCCAAATTAAACCCCACAACAGGTGCCGCTGATGCTACCTTCGACCCGAATGCGGATAGTACAGTCAGAGCGATCGCCCTAGACAGCAGTGGCAACCCCATAGTAGGCGGCGATTTCCACAACATCGGCGCACAACCCCGCATCGCAATCGCCAAATTAAACCCCACAACAGGTGCCGCCGATGCCACCTTCAACCCGAATGCGAATAGTGCAGTCAATGTGATCGCCCTAGACAGCAGCGGCAACCTTATAGTGGGCGGCGAGTTCATCAACATCGGCGGACAACCCCGCAGCGGAATCGCCAAATTAAACCCCACAACAGGTGCGGCAGATCCCACCTTCGACCCGAATGCGAGTTATACAGTCAGAGCGATCGCCATAGACAGCAACGGCAACCCCATAGTGGGCGGCGAGTTCATCAACATCGGCGGACAACCCCGCAGTGGAATCGCCAAATTAAACCCCACAACAGGTGCGGCAGATCCCACCTTCAACCCGAATGCGAATAATACAGTCAGAGCGATCGCCCTAGACAGCAGTGGCAACCCCATAGTGGGCGGCGATTTCATCACCATCGGCGCACAACCCCGCATCGCAATCGCCAAATTAAACCCCACAACAGGTGCCGCCGATGCCACCTTCAACCCGAATGCGGATAGTACAGTCGAGGCGATCGCTATTGACAAAGGACGTAGCCTCTACTACACCCCCAACGCCGGATTCAACGGTGTAGACACCTTTCAATACACCGCCACCGACGGCATTGCTTCCACACCCACCACCGTCAGCGTCCTCGTCAACGACTCTCCCACCCTCGATAATTCTGGCATCCCCACTCTCAACGCCCAAAACCAAAACGACAGTGCCAGCACAGGTACACTCATTAGTACCATCATCGCCAACCTCGGCGGCACAAAAATCACCGATCCTAATGCCAGCGCCTTACAAGGTATTGCCATCACCAACCTCGACACGACTAACGGCAGTTGGCAATACACCACCGACGGCACCACCTGGAACACCTTCACCGCCTCTGTTACCTCTGCTAGACTGCTAGCATCCGACGCATCCACCCGCATCCGCTTCGTACCCACAGCTACCTATAGTGGAACCGTTACTAACGCGATCGCCTTCCAAGCGTGGGATCAAATTACTGGCACCAACGGCAGCACAGCAGACGTAACAGCAGACTTAGCTACCAACGGCACATCCAGCGTTTTCAGTAGCGCTACCGAAACCGCCGATATTGCAATTAACCCCGTCCCTAACATTACCAGCGTCAGCGCAGTGACAGCAGACGGAAATTACGGTATCGGTACATCGATTGACATCAGCGTTCAATTCTCTCAAACAGTCAACGTTACGGGTACGCCACAGCTTAGTTTAGCAGGTGTAACTCCCGTTGCGAATTACCTCTCAGGCAGCGGTAGCAACACTTTAACATTTCGGTATACAGTCGCAGCAGGCGATAGCAATCCTGACTTAGACTATGTTTCGACAACTGCTTTATCTTTAAGTAGCGGTACTATTAAGAATGCTGCCAATGGTGATGCTATTTTAATCTTGCCAACTCCGGGTGTAGTGAATTCTTTGGGTGCTTCCAAAGCAATAGCAATAGATGGAATTATCCCGACTGTCACCATCAATCCTATCGCTGATATTACGACAGCAGGCGCTACAACCCAGACTTTTACTGTTACTCTCAACGACAATACTGGAATAGATGTTAGCAGTTTAGATAGTTCTGACATTCTAGTAAGTTGGTCAGGCGGTACAATTCCTGCTACATTTGTCAGCGTCGATACTAACAGTAATGGTACACCTCGCCTCGCTACTTATTCACTGACTCCACCTGGGGGAAATTGGGATGATACAGATAATGGCAGTTACGCTGTTAATTTGCAAGCATCGCAAGTAAAAGATACTTTTGGTAATCAAGTTGTAGGTAGCAATTTAGGCAGTTTTACTGTTAACATTCCCACGCCAATTCCTACTCCCACGCCGATTCCTACTCCCACGCCGATTCCTACTCCCACGCCGATTCCTACTCCCACGCCGATTCCTACTCCCACGCCGATTCC
>NZ_JAUBQB010000076.1:14487-35127 GCF_036701035.1 Microcoleus sp. Pol7_B2
CAACTCCGACTTCGACAACAACTCCGACTTCGACAACAACTCCGACTTCGACAACAA
Organism: Microcoleus sp. Pol7_B2; assembly: GCF_036701035.1. NCBI lineage: Bacteria > Bacillati > Cyanobacteriota > Cyanophyceae > Oscillatoriales > Microcoleaceae > Microcoleus > Microcoleus sp. Pol7_B2. The sequence goes on from NZ_JAUBQB010000076.1 coordinate 14,545, forward strand.
CTCCGACTTCGACAACAACTCCGACTTCGACAACAACTCCGACTCCGACTCCCACCCCAACTCCGACTCCAACGCCAACTCCGACTCCGACTCCCACCCCAACTCCAGATACTCCCGGTGTCATTATCATTCAACCACTTGGCAGTACCAACGTACTCGAAAGCTTGGGCAGTGATATATACAAAGTGCGACTAAATACTCAACCAACTGCTAATGTCACCGTCGCCATTACCCCTGAAACTCAAGTTACTGTCAGCCAACCTGCCCTTACTTTTACTCCCGCCAATTGGAATGTCGCTCAAACGGTAACGGTGACTGCTGTTGACGATGCGGTTGTTGAGGGCGATCGTGTCAGCCCAATTAGCCACGCCACTAGCAGCACAGACACATTGTATAATAATCTAGTCGCCTTTCTCACAGTCAATATCAGCGATAACGATAACTTAGGCGATATCAAAACCTTGTTGAAAAAGTCAGTAATCGGTTTGACAGACAAGGACGATCGCGTCATAGGATCGGCATTAAACGACATTATCCACGCACGCCCCGGCAATGACTATCTTCATGGCAAAGCAGGGGATGACTTGCTTTACGGACAAAAAGGGAATGACGGCATCAGCGGCGGTGATGGCAATGACATTATTTTTGGCGGCCAAGGGATTGATTTTATTCAGGGTGACGGCGGTATTGACTTGATTTACGGAGGTAAGGAAAGCGATCGCATTTACAGCGGCGATGGCGACGATATAGTATTTGGCGACGGGGGCAATGATTACTTATTTGGAGAAATTGGTGCCGACACTCTCACAGGCGGATTGGGTTTTGATGTGTTTGCGATCGCGATCGGCGCTGGTGGAACTGCCTTAGCCGCTGCTGATGTGATTAATGATTTTACCCTCAATCAAGACAAAATTGATTTAATTAGCCCCCTGGCTTTTAGCCAGTTAAATATTTTTCAAGGAACAGGCGCTTTTGTTAGCGATACTATAATTCAGTATCAGGTAACAGGGGAATATTTAGCTGTCTTGAAAGGAGTCACTGCCAGCAGTATAGTTCAGGCACTAACTTTTTAGACTTCGTATGTTGTTGCGCTAAAGCGCTTTAGCGCAACAACATACCTACCCGATTTCGATCGCCTAGTTTGTATGGTGTCTCAGCAGTCGATCGCATTTTCTGTGGCTTTGATTTTCAGGTATAGCAACCGCTTAATGTAAATGGTGTAGCCTGTCTTTGATTTTGGTGCGAGTCACCAATGCAGACTCACAGCGTTCCCAGTAAATTTTAGCAACGCGATCGCCCGGATTCTGACGCCAACACTCGGAAAACAGTCGCGCCGCTTCAAATAACTTCCCTTCCGAGTAAAGTGCCCTAGCTTCTGCAAACAATTCCAGCGTAGCTAACTTGACCTGTTTAATTTCTGGCGGATCTGCATCAAACACCTCATAAATCGTCACAGCTTCGGATTTTCCCTTGACTTTTACCGTGTCTAGAGTGCGGATTGTATACTGAGATGGATTTTTCAGGCGCGCATAAGTTGGCTGAGTAATTAACAACGAAACCCCATAATTTTTTGTCAAACTTTCCACGCGAGAAGCTAAATTAACGGCATCACTAATTACTGTCCCGTCCATACGATTTGGTCCTCCCACAGTTCCCAGCATCAAAGAACCCGTATTAATCCCAATCCCAATCTGAATCTGGGCACAGCCAGCGTTGGCGCAGTATTCATTATATTCAACGAGACGGTGCAGCATCGCAATTCCCGCTTTCACCGCATTATCCGCTTCCCCACTAAACAGTGCCATAATCGCATCGCCAATATATTTATCAATAAACCCGTGATTTTGATTAATAACAGGTTCCATACGAGAAAGATAGGAATTGATAAATTTGAAATTATCCTCCGGCGTCATAGTTTCCGAAAGCGTGGTGAAGTCGCGAATGTCGGAAAACAACACCGACATTTCTAACTGAACTTGGTCGCCCAATTCCACATCAATGATGCTTGATTTCTCTAAAAATTGGAGGAATTGATGGGGAACAAATCGCTCGTAAGCTTTGTTGAGTTGAGCCAGCCTGCTTTCATTTTCGCGTACTTCTGTATAAAGCTTAGAATTTTGAATCGAGATCGCCGCCTGTCCAGATAACACTTTTAATAGTTCTACTCTTTCAGGGGTAAAAGCTCCCGCTGTCAGATTATTTTCTAAGTAAACAATACTAATGATTTGAGATTGGTTAATCAGCGGCACACATAAAATTGATTTGGGCTGATGCTTTCGGATGTGGGCGTCGTTGGTAAATTGTTTCGATCGCGCAGCATCATCTAGTACAACGCTTTCTTGAGTGCGACTCACATAATTGACAATTGCGGAGGAAAGGTCTGGACAGGTTTCAACGGGGATTGACTGCAACACGGTGACGAGTTCGTCATCGAGTGTTCCTTCAGCTTCAATTAACAGTTGTCTCTGGCTTAATAAAATCAGATAACCTCGTTGCGCCCCTGCATTTTCAATCAAAATTTTCATCAAGCTAGACAGTAGCTTATCTAGCATAATTTCTCCAGAAATCGCCTGAGAAGCCTTCATCACTGCGCTGATATCTAGGTGATTCCCCGAACCAGTCGTTGTCATTGCTACGGTAGTTTGAGTATTTTTCCTTCCCGGTTGAGTTACAGAGAATAAGTGGGGATATCGCGTTTCTAAATCCGTTACCTTAGCAGTGGCTCCCCATTCAACATAACAATAATACGCCTCAAAGATGTAGGCTTGAGCAACTTTTGTTTTGCCCCATTCCCCGTAGAATTTGGCTGCTAGTTCGTTTGCCAGGGCTTCGTCATTAACATATTTGTTTTCTTTGGCTCCAGAAATTGCGCGATCGTACATTTCAATCGCCTCGGCTTTATTGCCCAACACCCGTTGCCGTTCTGCTTCCACTAAATACCATTTATGCAAATAATTCATCGGAGCGTTTTGCGCCCACTGTTGCAGCGTGGTTTGATGGGTTTCCACTAAGGCAATAGTTTCAGTTTGCTCAATGGCTGGCTGTGCGGGAAAAAGTGCCAGGTGCGTCAGGGCGGCATAAAAATGAAAAATTGGAACAAAAGCTGATCCAGATACTCCCATCAAATACTGTTTGACTTGGGTAATGTGGTCTAGGGCAGCGGTGTAATTGCCATAGCAGTAAGCAAGCAGCAGTTTGAAGATGCAGGCACAGGCGATCGCCGTGAATTCATTATCCTGATAGTGCTTGGGAATCATCACCGTTTCATTGTAGGCAGAACCTATTAACAAATCCGGCCGAATATGGGTTTCCCTCAAGTTTTGTACCGTCTGCTGAATCATATCCAAATAAACCCGAGCAGAATATTGTTTCAACTGCGCCATGACAGCCCTGTAATTTGCTATTTCTGGTTCCCAAGTTTCTAGTTCTACACCAGCGAATAAATAAGTATAAAAGCAAATATATATGTTGTAGCCAGCATTTACAAAGTCGCCTGTTTCCATACCAAATCTATAGCCCTCTTTCAGCGTCGGTATCGTTGCCAAAAGAGCTTCTTGGCGATGCTGAATCCAGCCACCAAACAAAAGTAGAACTGTGGACTTGAATTCTGGCACATTCAACCGATCGAGCAATGAGAGTGCCAATTGCCCAAAGCCATAGCCCGTTTCCACCTCTTGTAAAAAGGCACAGAATACCATCCCGTGCATCGCATAACCCACCGTCGATGCGGGCGCATTCCCAAAGGAGAGCGATAAACTCACCATCGTGGAGCTCAGCAGCGGCAGCAAACCCGGCATTCCCTGGAAAATGGGGGGAAACAACATACCAGACAGTTGCATAGCTGCCTGAGTCTGTGGATTTGTCATCACAGGTAAGTCAACCAATTCCTCAATCTTTCTGCCGCTTAGTTGGGCCGCAAGGGCTTGTAGCGCTTTGCCAATCTTGGCTTCATCAGGTTCGGCAGGGAGTTCAATCCCCAATTGTAAGAGTGCGTCTCTTGCTACTGCGATCGTTTCTAAAACCTTGCTCTGGGCTGTCTGAGCGGCAATTTTAATTTCGTAAATTTTAACTAGATCTAAAATTGTTTGGGCTTCTTGCAAAACCAGTGCTGCCATCTGTTCCATACCATCAAAATCACCATTCAAATAGGCAATTTCAGCAGCACCAACATAAAGATTTAGCGCCAATTCATATTGAGTTTGCCAGCATTGAGGTGTCAGTAGCTCAATTCCCGTTTGTAGATAAATATTTGCCGCAGCGTAAGCGGTAGAATTTCTTGCCTTACGTCCAGCTTCTAAGTTTAGTTGAGCTAAGGCTGAGCGTTCACTTAATTTATGGATTAACTCAATTCCTTGATTTAAATGCCCCACAATATCAAATATTTTTTCTTCTGTTTCTATGTCGGAAGAACTTTGTAGCAGTAACTGTCCTATTTTGAGATGAGTGGCTTGTTTTCGATCGTCGGGAATCAATGAATAAGCCGCTTGCTGGACGCGATCGTGCAGGAACTTATAAGTGGGATTAGCAACAGACTGATTGGGGGATTGAGCATCTGCTTGAATGAAGTTATAGCCTTCTGAAATCACTAAAATGAGTCCTTCTTGCAAGGCTTTCCACAGCGCTGATGCCGTTTGTTCTGGTAATTCTTCCCTGACTATTGCCAATGTCTCTAAATCAAACTGCGCCCCAATGCACGCCGCCAGTTTGAGAACATCCTGAGTTTCGGCCGGCAACTTCTGCAATTGCGCCGCCATAAACTCCACCACATCCGAGGCGTCGGCAAATTTAAGTTCATTAATATCGCACTGCCACCCCCCTTTACTGCCTCCCTTAGTAAGAGGGGATTGAGGGGGGTTAAAAATAATTTGACCATCTTCATACAAGGCTTTGAGGAATTGAGTCGAGAAAAAGGGATTACCTTGGGTTTTTTGATAAACCAATTCTGTCAAAGGTTGAGCAAAAGATAAATCGCAAATCAGCGTATCTGCTACCAACTGATTGAGATCTGCTAAACTCAACGGTTGCAGAGTAATCGTATTCACCGTGGCTCCCGACTTCACAATCTCATCCACAGTCAACATAAACGGATGAGCCGGTGATACCTCATTATCCCGATAAGCACCCAATATCAAGAGATGCCCCGTATCCTCCATCAACAGTTGTAGCAATTTCAGCGATGCCGAATCTGCCCACTGCAAATCGTCCAGAAACATCACCAAGGGATGTTCTGCTTGGGTAAATACTTGCACAAATTTCTGCATCAGCAGATTGAAGCGATTTTGTGCTGCACTCCCCGACAATTCTAATGCAGGACGTTGAGCGCCAATGATGTGTTCTAATTCAGGAATTACGTCAATCAAGACTTGCCCACTCTCGCCTACTGCGGTGAGAATTAGGGTTTTCCATCTGTGTAACTGAGCGTCACTTTCTGATAATAATTGTCCCATCAATTCCCGAAATGCTTGCACAAATGCACTGAAAGGAATATTGCGCTGGAATTGGTCGTATTTGCCTTTGATAAAATAGCCGCGCTGTCGGGCGATCGGCTTATGCACTTCATTCACTACTGCGGTTTTACCAATCCCAGAAAAGCCTGCTACTAACATCATTTCGGCGCTAGCATTACGAACTCTTTCAAAAACCGCTAATAGATGATCAACTTCTGTTTCTCTGCCGTATAACTTTTCGGGTATCAGGAAATGGTCTGTAATATCCAGCATTCCCAAGTCAAATTCTTCTATGCTATCGGTTTCTTGTAATTGAACCAGACACATTTCTAAATCCTGCTTGAGACCCAGTGCAGTTTGATAGCGATTTTCCGCATTTTTTGCCATCAGCTTGCTGACAATTTGCGAGACAATTAGGGGAATTTCTGGCTTGATTTCGTGCGCGGGAACTGGTTGTCTGGCAATGTGGCAGTGAACTAGCTCTAAAGCGTCTTCTGTCTCAAAAGGCAGTTTTCCTGTCAGCAATTCGTAGAAGGTGACGCCGAGGGAATAAAAGTCAGTGCGGTAATCGATAGAGCGATTCATCCTGCCAGTTTGTTCCGGGGAGATGTAAGCGAGGGTTCCTTCTAAAACGTTGGGATTTTTCAGGGTCGGCATTTCTCGGGTTAGCTGAGTGGAAATGCCAAAGTCGATAATTTTAAGCTGTCCCGTTTCCGGGTTATAAACAATATTTGAGGGGTTAATATCTTTGTGGATGATTTTGGCCCTGTGAATTTGCCCTAAAGTTTCAGTGGCTGCGATCGCCAGGAGAAGAAACTCCTTGAGGCTAAACTTTCGCTGCTGCATCCATATTTTCAAGGATTCCCCGCCAAAGTCCTCCACAAAAATCACGAGGCTATTTTGGTATTTTTGCAAGTCATAAACTTGCACGACTCCCGCCTCTTTCAGCTCTCGGGTGATACGGTATTCGGTGCGGTAGCGTAGCAATTCTTGAGGTGTGGGGTAGCTTTCTTTGAGCAGTTTGAGGATGAGTGGTTGGTGATCCGCTTCCCGGATGGCGCGGTAAACCAGAGAGTTGGCACTTTCATAGAGAAGTGTCTGGACGGCAATGCCTGGAATGGAGAGCATATTTATTTTTTTAATAAAAATTAAAGCGAAGTCAAAACGCACCGGGTTCGTTGTGTCGAGAATAGCGCTTTAAAAAGGAACAAATTATGTTTTTATAACACACTCTTAGTTTTTCGGCAGCGAATTGGCTTTCAGGTGGTCTGGCAGAGTAAGGGTAAGGAGTTATAATGCGACGTATCTCAGCCTTGTCAATTCTCAACTCCATGAATTGTCCCCGTTTCGGTTCTCCAAACATAGTTAAAAATTGTCCCACCTCCAGCGCTAAGCAAAACTTTAAATGTATATAGTGTTATAGGCAGTTTCTTTAAAACCGCAGACATCAAAGGATTTGAGAGATCAGCTTTTATTAGAAAAAATATCTTGAGTCGCGATTATCAAAGTCACGAGGGTGTCCCCCCGCTGGTTCCAATACTATTTGTTTTTCAACAATTAGCATTAGTCCCCCGGAAAGTTCAAGTAAAGTCAAAAAAACAAGCCAAGCTAACGATCCAACATGATGAAATGTAGTCGTTTGTAGGCAATAAGGGGAAGCAGTGGAAAGAGCTGCCAATTGAGGCCTTAACCCAAAAAATTTTCGGGGTGTATATAGGAAGTCGAGTTGAAAGGGGTGCTAAAGGTTTTTGGGATTCCCTCCCAGTAGTTGACAGACAATTTGCCGTCTATTATACAGATTTTTGAGCAGGCTCTAAAAAAAAATCCTTCCCCAGCGACACAAATCTCTAAGGAAAGATACTGGCAAAACTTCTGATATCGAAAGAATCAATAACACCCTTGTGCAAAGGATATCTCGTTTGATGAGAAGGAGTCAGAAGACAGAATTCAGAATACCCCATGCCTGAAGTCAGGGGTAACGGTCACGGAAAGAATTTTTTATGCTCCACAATTAAAATTGGGGGCTTTAAACCTCGATTCTCCATCCTGTCGCACAGAATCCATTCTAGATTCTGGCTCATCTATCTATAAAGATCTCCAATCATGGGGGTGCCTTCTGGTATTTTATCCATCATTACAAGGCTTCTTTATCCTTAAGAGTGTTTAGGATTTTGCCTTGCTATGCAGGACTACCAGACTTTGTTCTCATGATTTTGGAGAGTCATGTATCTACTTCCCCTTACCCTTGCGGGCTACAAACTCCCGCAGCCGCAGTAAACTAGCAGTTTGCCCCAAATTCAGGGGCAGCAGCGACACTCCCTCCAACCGAGACTGTACCCAACCATCGCCCCAATACCACTCGTGAAATCCGTCAATTCCCTGACTCAATAACAGCCGCAGACAATTGTGCTCAGCAATATCAACGTGATGCTGAACTGCCACGGGGCCCAGCCAACTTGTAAAGGTCAAACCTTGAGCAAATTCTTCCGGCAAACCGCTAGACAACTGCTGCGGCCACAGCCACTGCTGCAATTGACTCGGACGCAACAAGCTGTCTCTAATCGCTGTTTCGGAAGCTTCAAGCTCAATCCGCAGGTTGCTTTGTTGAAAATTACCGAGCATAACAAATTTAGATATAAGTGCAAGTAACTTTAATGTAACTTATTGGACTGGTTCTAACCTCTTAGGGGCGGGCAAGATGCCCACCCCACAAGCAGAAAATTCATCTGTTGTGGAACAGGCACGAAAGCTTGTTCTTAGAAGTTCGATCGCACACCAGGGCACATCAGGGCACATCAGGGCACATCCGCCTTCATCTGCCGTTAAAGATTTAAGATCTTCGATCGCACGCCTCGCCCCAGACCCGATTTTCGTATCGAACTGTTAAGCTCTGTTTCATTTCATTGAAATCTCCCCTGCTTCACGCCACCGCATCCAAACTCCGTGATAACATCACACCTGAGTAATGCCTATAGAAAAAAACTGGAGAGAAAAGCTTTGACACTAAGGGTTGCAGTAGTAGGTTCAGGCCCTGCGGGTTCTTCCGCCGCCGAAACATTGGTAAAAGCAGGAATCGAAACATACTTATTCGAGCGTAAATTAGACAACGCCAAACCCTGCGGTGGGGCGATTCCCCTGTGCATGGTCAGCGAATTTGACTTGCCGCAAAATATTATTGACCGCCAAGTCAGAAAAATGAAAATGATCTCCCCCTCCAACGTCGAGGTGGACATCAATATTGAAAACGCACATGAATACATCGGTATGTGCCGCCGCGAAGTGCTCGACGGCTTCCTGCGCGATCGCGCCGCTTCTTTGGGTGCAAAACTGATTAACGGCACCGTTCACAAATTAGAAATTCCCGGCAACAATACAGACCCCTACACTCTCCACTATGCCGACCACTCCGACGGCAGCGCAATGGGAATTCAGAAAACTCTGAAAGTCGATTTGGTAATCGGGGCTGACGGCGCTAACTCCCGCGTAGCAAAGGCGATCGACGCTGGCGACTACAATTATGCGATCGCCTTCCAAGAGCGCATCCGCCTGCCAGAAGATAAAATGGCTTACTACGAAGACTTAGCCGAAATGTACGTCGGCGACGACGTATCTACCGACTTCTACGCTTGGGTGTTCCCCAAATACGACCACGTAGCCGTCGGTACCGGCACGATGAAAGTCAATCAAGCCAGCATCAAAAAGCTGCAAGCAGGCGTCCGCGCCCGCGCTGCCAAAAAACTGATGGGCGGTGAGATTATTAAAGTGGAAGCTCACCCCATCCCGGAACATCCGCGTCCCCGCCGCGTTGTCGGCCGAGTTGCTCTCGTAGGCGATGCTGCCGGTTACGTTACCAAGTCTTCCGGGGAAGGTATCTATTTTGCCGCCAAGTCTGGCCGGATGTGCGCCGAAACTATTGTGGAGATTTCCAATAAAGGCGCGCGCATTCCGACTGAAGAGGAAATTAAGATTTACCTGAAGCGGTGGGATAAAGCCTACGGCATTACTTACAAAGTTCTCGACATTTTGCAGCGCGTGTTCTACCGTTCCGACGCTACTCGCGAAGCTTTTGTGGAAATGTGTGCCGATCGCGATGTGCAGAAACTCACATTCGATAGCTACTTGTATAAGACAGTAGTACCGGCAAATCCTTTCATCCAGATGAAGATTACCGCCAAAACCATTGGTAGCTTGTTGCGCGGCAATGCTTTAGCGCCTTAATTCCCTGCGGAGCAAACGCACTTTGTATAAAAAAAGCGGGCAGTTTTGTGACTGCCCGCTTTTTTTTCGATCTAAGATAACGAACCCCGAAGGCGCGAAGGAAGAGGAAGAAGAAGAATTGTTAGTTCAAATTCAACTGCACTAAGGTATCGGGCGCGAGGAAGTGAGAAATGTGATAAGCCCGCTCTTCTGTTTTTAGCAGGATTTTTTCGTAGAGGTAGCGGGTAGCTCGATCGCCCAAACTTTCTGCTTGTCCTGCTTGACGCCGCAGCAAACCTAGGATAGCTTGCTCCGCAATTAAATCATGCTCTAGCATTTGGCGACAGGAATATACGCCGTCGGCTTCCGGCTCAAAACAGCATAGCTCGGCTAATTTGCTAAAGCTAGCTGCCGGTATGCCGCCCAACCCGTTTAACCGTTCGCCCAACTCGTGGACGCTATCTTGAGCTTCTCCGTAGCTTTCTTCAAAGAATTTGTGCAAGGAGTAAAATTCTGCCCCTTCCACCACAAAATGATGTTTTTGATATTGCAGGTATAGAGCCTGGAAACTGGCCAGCAGCGCGTTCATCCCTTCACAAATCGGTGCTGTGACTGAATGTTCCAGTAGAACTGGGTTTTCGGCTATGTGCCCAAACGGTCTCAATGCACTCTGAGTCTCAGCCATGTGTGTTCTCCTCTCAATAGGCAGTTTTGTTGCCAATAGAGTCAGTCTAGCACCGTAAATTTACCAGTCAAGCAGCGTCTGCCTCGATAGTAGAAGATTTTATAGAGTAGGAAATTTTTTTTGTAAACCTATTGAGAATTATTAGCAGTTGGGTTATGCTTGAACAAGATCCTCGTTCTAAAGGCTTCCTGAAAGTGGGGCGAACCTTCTGAAGGCAGAAGGCAGAGGACAAAAGGCAGAATTTTTCAGGAAGAGCTTTCGATCATCTTGGATGTTCTGCTGAAATCTGGCTTTTAACTTCTACCCGCTACCATTCAGGGTAAAAATTAATGCAAATTATTACTGTTGTTAAAAAATGAATCCAGCAGATCCAGAATTAGAAGTTTGTGACATTGTGCAAGTAAGTTGGCTAGATAGGTGGCAAGTTTACAAACGCTTGCAAGAACTAGAAATTCCCTGCTGGTGTGCGGTTGACCAACCTTTGCGGGCAAAAGTCAACACAGCTAAACAAGCGGCTCAGTTAATGAGCGTGTTGAGGCAAGTCAGTGCCCCTCGGGACGAACTGGTGGAATGGCTGGAGTGCTGCTGGCAAAAGGCTTCAAGGTAGAAGGAAGTTCGGCAAAGCTCAGTGTACAAGATGTAACGGATGTAACGGATTTAAAGGAGTCATAACAATGTATAAGTCTGGCAAGCAAGTTTCCGAATTCAGTTTAGAGGGAGAAATCCTCGGCCTGATTATTGAAGATGGCTGCAAACTTAAATATTTGCGAATTAGCAATGCTCGGGGAGTAGAATATCTTGTTAAACTGTGCAAGGAATTGCGGTCATTTCTGTTACCTGTTTTGACGCCCGGTTTGAAAGTTGAAGTTGTAGGTGAGAAAGAAATCAACTTGAAAAACGGTAAAATAAAACTTAAAGCTCGCAGCGTCAAGCTGGCTCAAGGTCAAAACGATCGATCGCCAGAACAGCTTGACTCCACCAATGGGCCTGTTGCGGTATTGACATCCGACGATCGCGCCATCGGCAAAAGCGAAGTCACCTCTCCCACAGCAGCTAAAACTGTAAAAGCTCCGGCAAAAACCCAAACCAAAATATTAGTATGTCAAAAATCAGACTGCCTGAAGCGGGGCGCTGGAGGAGTCTGTAAAGCTTTAGAAAATGCTTTGAATGCGCGCGGTTTAGAAGACAAAGTGACAGTACAGGGAACCGGATGTCTCAAACAGTGTAAAGCGGGCCCAAATATAGTTGTGATGCCGGACAAAACTCGCTACAGCCGCATTGCACCGGCAGAAGTTCCAGCAATCATTGACAAACATTGTGCAGTTGTTAAAGCTTAGGCGATCGCACGGATGCCGAAACAGGAAGTTATACCATTTTAGATTAAAGAATTAAAGAATTGGGAATAACTTATTCTGCCTGGGTTTGGATCGGGGGTCTACAGTGGCATCATTGTTTGAAACTGCTATTAGAGATTGAGAAAAATCATTTTGATAGGACTCGCGGCGAAAAACTCACAGCCGGAGGGTCCTGGTGCGCGCATCTTACACGTTAATTTGAGTTCGGGTTGTATAGCGCAACAGTTAAAACGGTTAGGACGTTGTTAATTGCTCAAACCGTTGATTTTATTTGTTCTTCCTTCTTGCTTGTGGCGACTTCCATCGGACTTGTTCCGAACGCTATAGTTCGATCGCGCGAATCGATTCCGAGGTTATTGTCCCAAAAAATCGGAAAAATGCCAAAAACTATCACTTAGGGGCTTCCTTCGGGAGAATATCTAAGGATAGACTGTATCTGAGACCCTGTGAGTATTGGGATAAAAAGCCATGTCAGAAGCTGATCTTCGAGCCCATCAGCACCAACCACACCCTGCTGTTCCATCCGATACCGAACCATTGCACTCAGATTTTGCTGCTGCTGGGGGTTTTGAGCCGATCGCCCCCGATGCGACAGACCCTCCCGCAACGGTTCCCCAACAGCCAGAAGAAGACTGGCAAACAGTAGATTTTCCCAACGCCATCAGTGTAGATGCAATTCCTACAATACCTGAAACAAAAAAGTCGCAATCTCCGACACAGCCGACTGAGGCGGGCTCGCCCCCGATTTCAGAGAATCTAAAAAATATGCTTGGGAATGCCGAACAGGCCAAGGGCAAAGGATCGACCCCAGTGACCCTAATGCAAGCGCTGCACGAATGCAACCGCGACCTTTTACAGCGCATCGCCCAGCTAGAAACAGCTCTCGAAGAGTCCCAAAAAACATTGCAGAATCGCGAAACTTTGCTAGAACAGCGGACTGCAGAACTGGAAAATACTCAAGAACAATTGACGCGGCTGTTTGGCAAAGTGGAAGTTTCCCATCAAACCCTCCAAAGTCAAGAAATTTTAGTCGAAAATTTAAGAAGTCAGTTGGCAACCAGCCAAGTCAGGCTAGCGACTGTTGAGCGAGAATGTGCCTCTACTGTGCAGCGCTACAACGAACAGTTACACCAGTTAGTAGCCACAGAAAATATTTGCAGGGAATTGCGAGCCCGCTTGCACCGCCAGCAGCGCCACACTCTGCAATTCAAAGCTGCCTTGGAAAGAAGTTTGGACAGGCCGCAGGTAAAGTCTCCCAGGAGCGAGCAGCCTGACAATGGTCTGGAAACCGCCAGCGCACAATTAGAATCTTTGCTCGCGGCGGTCAAAAGCTCTCAAGTTCCGCTGCCGCCAGCTTTCAACGCTTCCCCTGTCCAACCTTGGTCGGAACCAGAAGAGCTTGCAGAGGTAGCGGCTGCTGCCGAGGCGATCGAGCCTGAAGCCCCAGCCAATCTGGAACTCAACAAATTAGCCGAAGTATCCGGCATTCAATTGCACAAGAGCGAAACCTACCAGCCTGATGAGCCGGCAACTGACTTGGCCGAACCGGTGGCGGAACCTGAACTGCCGGTGGCTGAGTCTGAACCCGAAACTGCTACCAAAGTGGACGCCCAAGAATTGGCCAGGGCTTTTCAAATTTTGAACTCTGTTGAAACCTTTGGCATTCAAGAAGTGCGATCGAGTGTGGCAAAACCTACAGCAGTCGCCCAACCAGACTGGCTGAGCTTGATTGCCAGTCCGCTGCGGGCTTCTAAAAAACGCCGATCGCTAGCTGAAATTGAATTGCCGAGTTTTCGATAGCGAACTGAAGTTGCTAGTTTTGAGTCACAACTCAAAACTCAACACTCTTTTCTCCCCTTTCCCATGCCGTAGGTGAGAGCATAGCTGGTAGCCAACAGCCACAGCCAAACAGCCGGATACCGGGGCTCCAACCAAGGTTGTACCCTGCGAGCGAAGCTGGGAAGCCATCCGAACAGCAAACTGGCCACAGCCAGCAGAGTAAAATTCACGTAACTTCCCAGCCAGCGCCAAATATCCCTCAAGGTGACAAAATCTAAAATCCACAAGAGGAGAGAAGGGTTTTTTCCGGCTGCTTCGAGCGCCAGTCGATTGAAAGTTAGCCAGTCGATTCTGTCTTTAATAAAAGTTTCGGCTACGGTGACTTTTTGTGCTGCCAAAATACCGAAAAAGGTATTGAGAATTGAATTAATTCTTTGAGGCGGCAAACTGCTCCCGGTAGGAACCATCATGCCTTTAGAAAATAGCCAAGTTACTGAAACATTGCTCTGGTAGGCGCGAATTTGGTTTAAGTGATTTGCCGTCAACAAATTGTGCTTTAAAGCTGTATCCAAAAGGTCTGTTAAGCGGAAAAGATTGCGGACAAGAGAGCCGAAGCCTGTGAAGACGAGGGGAGATTGCAAGGATGCTGCGTCGCCGATCGAGACTAGGCGATCGATCGCCACGGAGCGATCGCTGCTGTTGCTGCTAAAATGCCCCGGAATATAACCAAAGGTCGGTTTTTTCCACACCAATTTATCGACATCGCAGCGGCGGTATTCCGGTAAAATTGCGAAAAAATCCTCGTACATTTCCAGCAAAGAACCGGGATTCTCTGGATGTACTTGGTGGTAGTGAAATAGATAAACTGTCAGTTCTGTGCCGGCGCCGGGAAACAACTCCCAGATGAGCTGGCGCCCGCGGGAAATGTCCCCGTGAGTGTAGAGTACATCCCCGTACTCGGAATCCCAAACTCCCGGCTCAAATCCTGCGTCGATGACTGCTCCCACTGTCGGACAAACGCTGTCAAAAGTCCGCCCTTCGTTCAATTGCCAAGCGATGGGAGAAGCCGAACCCATTGCATCCACCAGCAGGCGTCCTAATGCAGTGCGATCGGCTTTTGTCGGTAAGTGGCGGCCTTGAACTACTACTTTTTCTGCTTCAACATCGGCTCTGAGAAACTCAGTTTCGTCCCAGATTTCCCCACCAGCTTCTGTTAGCTTAACTCCCGCTAAATTCAGCAATTTTTCGCCGTCCAAAGCTACATTGAGTACCTTTGGTGTGTGCAGAACTGGCGCTTGAGCAACGGGCGGATTGTTAGCATCAAAAAACTTGTTGTAGCCATCTTTGTATTCTCTGGCAATCAAAGTTTCGATTTCTGCAGCAGTAAATAAACCCAAATCAATTAAGCTTTGAATTTCATCCCGCGAAATATTCCACTCGCGATTCATTCGCCCGAAAGGCATCCGTTCAACTAGCAGCACCCGGTAGCCCAATTTCGCCATGACTGCGGCGTGAATCACTCCCAAGGCCCCGCCAATATAAATTAAGTCATAAAAAGTATCGCCAGAATCAGACATCGAAATTGTGCCTTCTGCCTTCTCCCCTGTTCCCTCTTCCTTCTTCCCTGTTCCCTCTTCCTTCAAAAACACTACTTGTTTTGGCTTTTGAGGATTGCGAGTGCTTTCGCGCCAACGTTGCTCCCACCAGTAGACGCGCTTGAGGTCGTATTCGCCTTGAGGCATTTTTTGGAAGTATTTAACGGTCAAGGGGTAATAGGGGGCAAGAGCCTCAAAAATTGACTGTTTGGAGAGGTCTATGACAGGGGGCTCGGGGTAGCGATCGGGAAACTTGTTTCTCACAGCAAGATTCAGATTTTCCAGGAACTTTTTTTCTCCCGCAGGCGCCTCTTCTAGACGAAAGACTTTTAAATAAGTGGTGCGCTGCAGTGACCAGACAAAGGTGGAAAGTTCTGTCGATCGCCAATTTGGGTTTCCTGAATTGGTGCCAGCCAAGGCGGGTTTTGGAGTGGCCTTTTGAGTTCCAGACTTGAGAACCTCGGCTGCTGTTGCGGGTGAAAGCAGGCGAAAGCCGTCAGCAGTAATAATTTTTTCTCCGATTTCGGGATCGAATTCGTGCTGCAACCAAGTGCAGACGGCTGCTGTATCCGGTGTCGGGACTTCTAGATAAAGAATTTCTTGCATGATTAGGGTGTCAATTCTGAATAAATTAATAAAGATGGGGGAGTTGACAAGGGAGCAAAGTAGGCTATACTCCCGAATACTTATTTAGTTTTAAATAAGTTTACAATGTTCTCAGATTTTTAGGTTTTCGATCGCTCTTGCTCTCGGTGGGGGCGCAACGGCTGAATATCTACTCCTTTCGGTATGCACTCTTATGAATTATCCCATTCCTACGAATCCTCAAGAAATGATTGCTTTGCGACAGCAGCCGCTGAATGAAGAATTGGTGGCGTCGGCGATCGCGGGTGTGATTCAAATAGCTCGATCGCGATCTCAGTCTTTGGATGAATTAAAGGCTGAGGTACTCGCCGACGACAATCTGCTCGATTTTGCTCAGAGGCTATGGCTGAGCGACATTGTGGCTCAAGCTTGGAACAATTTGCCTTAGACTAGACTGCGGCTAAAAGATCTATCTAATTAAAGGTGAAGTTAAAATGGTTAAAACAACATTAAAACCTTTAAATTTAGAAGAGTTTCTCCAACTACCAGAAACCAAACCACCAAGCGAATACATTGATAATCAAATTATTCAGAAACCACTGCCACAAGGAAAACACAGTGCGATTCAATGTGAACTAATTATTTTCATTGACTCTATATTAAAACCAAAAAAAGTTGCACGAGCTTTTCCAGAACTCCGGTGTACCTTTGGCGGAAGGTCAACAGTGCCTGATGTTTCAGTATTTGTCTGGAACAGAATTCCCACAGATGATAACGGCGAAATTGCTAATGTCTTTCCCATAGCTCCTGATTGGACAATAGAGATTTTGTCGCCGGAACAAAGTCAAACTAAAGTTACTAAAAATATTCTCCACTGTTTAAATCATCAAAGTCAGATGGGCTGGTTGATAGCTCCCGACGAACAATGCGTTTTTGTTTATGTTCCCCAGCAACAGACAGCAGTATTTGATGAACCAGAAATGCTGCTACCCGTGCCGTCCTTCGCTAGCGAACTGCGGTTGAGTGTCGGAGAATTATTTGGGTGGCTGTTGAAATAACCTTCGGAAGGAAGAAAGAAGAGAGTGATTTTGACACGGATACCCGAATTAAATGCTGTCAACAGTCAACAGTCAACGGACTAACGCAACTCAACTTCTCGCTTGACTTCTGTTAAAACTCGATCGCCCCGCGTCAACCGGTATTCGGCCCGCCAAACTCCCGGAATCAGAGGAGAATTTGTACTGTTTCTTTTGCCGACATAACCCAACCAAGTGCGGCTGGGGGCTTTAATTTCATTGGTCTGATCGGCGATGGTTGTGCCGTTGGGTGCAAATAATTTGTATTGTTCGCGATCGCCCTTGAGCACTCCGTAACTTTGCACCCAAAACAACAAAGCTGGACTGTTTGCAGGGAGTTGAGTCTCGGAAAATTGTCCTTCCCAGAGAGCGTTAATATCGGGTGGCTTATTGGCAAAACCGGCCCTAATTAAACCTGTGGAAATATAGTCTAGAGGCTTGTCCCAAATAGGATTGCGGGCGATGTTGCAGCCTACCTTCGCGTCGGGCCCGACAAACGGATCTACGGGTTTGCCTTGATAGCGAAAAGTTACGTGTACGTGGGGGAAAGATGCCATCCCAGAGTTCCCCACCATGCCCAAAACTGTGCCTTTTTGTACCTGCGTCCCCGGTTTGACGGCAACGCTGCCTTTGCGGAGGTGGCAGTATTGGGCTTCCCAGCCTGCGCCGTGGTCGATTACCATGCCGTTGCCGCATTCTGTGCCTGCGATGTTGGCTTTGTCTGTATCGTTCTGTAAACGCCGATCGACCACACCATCTCGCGATCGCAAAACTTTACCTGCTGCGGAGGCAATAACTGGAACTCCTTTTGCCATTGCTTTGGCGTCGGGAATCGCAAAATCTGTGCCGTCGTGGCCGTCGTAGGTTTGGCGCCCGCAGCCAAAATCGACTGCTGTGGGGCCGGGTTCTCGATCGAAATACAGCAATACAAAACAATCTTTGCCTAGGGTACAGTCGATCGGCTGGCCGAATTGCGGGTTGTTCGGCTTTTGGGCGACTGCGGTCGAGACGAGACGCTGGGCGATCGTGTGGGCTTCGGCGATCGGGGCATTGACTCCGCTGTTATTAGCACAGCTAGAAAGACTTGTCAACCCCAAGGTCAACAAAATTGCGGAAATGTATTTTGTGGAGAGTATAGTCATTCGCCGATTGGATGTAAAAGCTGAGGTGGGTAGTGAAAAATCAATTAATCATTCAGAATAGAGTTGCTCAAGCATCTAGACGATGGGTAAGGCGTTTTCGTTTCCTATCTTTGTTGTATTATTTTGATGTGGAAATTTTAAAATTTTAATTAGTTCAAGAATGGGTTCTAAAATTCGATCGATCATTTCGATAATTCGGCTGGCCGGGCTTGCTGTTGCGGCTTTGGGGATGTGGGGATTCGCCACCCTTGCCGAAGACGTGTTGGGAAAACAAAGTTACGCTTTCGATACCTCTATTTTACTAGCTCTAAGGGAATTGCACACTCCGCTGCGCGATCGAGTAATGCTGGGCTTTACCTTTTTGGGGGAACCCAACTTGCTGCTAGTGATTTGTCTGATGTTAGGTATTGTTTTGCTAGGGCGCAATCACCGATCGGAAGCAGCAACTATTGCGATCACGGGTGGGGGGGCGATCGGTTTAAACCTACTGTTAAAAAAACTTTTTGCCCGCGATCGACCTCAACTTTGGGAGCGCGTTGTTGACGTTCGCTTTTACAGTTTTCCTAGCGGACACGCGATGATTTCAATGGTTATTTACGGTTTGCTAGGATATTTCTTGGGTGAACGCTTTCCCAAGCAGCGCTGGTCGATTTACAGCTTGACAGTGGTATTAATTGCTGCTATTGGTTTGAGCCGGCTTTACCTAGGAGTTCACTGGCCTACCGATGTTATTGCTGGTTATACGGCTGGTTTGGTGTGGCTGATTACCTGTATCATCACTTTGGAAATATGGAAAGAATTGCGTTCTTTGACTACGGCTTCTAAAGAGGAGTTTTTGTCACCTGAGAATTCTCAAGAATAATTTTTAAATTTCTAGTCAAGACTGACTATTTGTTTTTGAGTAAAACACATGGCAATTCCTTTTTCGTAGTAAGCAGCCTCGTTAATGAAAATGGGATAAACGGTGGATTTACCTTCATACAATACCGACTCACCATCAAAGGTCAAAAACATCGGATCGCCGGGATTTAGGGCTTCATAATCTCTGAATTGCAGATGAGGATGAATCATTGCCTGAATTTCTCTGTTCTCGTTTCTGGGATAGTCGATCGCCCCAATGGTGTGATAAATAGTCAGGGGATTCTTTGCAGCAGGCATTGTGCCTTGATTGTAGGCTTCTACGCAGTCTAAAATTCGGCACACAACTTGCTCAGTTTGCTGAAATAAAGACGCATCCAAGACGCCTTGCGGCACTGCACCAACTTCCAGCGTACCGCCTAATTCGGAAAGCGATCGCAGCAAAGGACTATCATGATTCTTGGTTGTAGAAGTGAGTACCTTGAGGTGGGGATAGACAGAGGTTAAATAAGCTGCTAGTTGCAGGTTAAATGGATGATGGCTGGCGAGAATAAAAGTTAGCCCCATGTTGGACGTGGTGCTGTGCAAATCGATAATTAAGTTGGGCAGATGAGTATTTTTTGAGCTAAAAATGCGGTAGATTTCTTTCGCCCGCTGCGCTTCATAGCTGGAGAGATGGGGATTTTCTAAATCTTGCTTTCTAAAGCAGCGGTTGAGGTCGATATCGATGTAGCGTGTCCCGATTTCGCAAGCTTTGGGATTGGCTAGCAGGACGATTGTTTCAAAAGTCGATCGCCCAATTAACTCTGGCGCGCGATCAAATTTCTTCACCAGGTAAATTCCTGTGAGTTCGTTTCCGTGGGTTCCTCCCACTATGGCAACACGTTTAATTTGGTTCATAAACAAATAACTTCCTATCCCAAGGGCAGCAAGATCTCTCGCAGTCTGTTGACTTGAGATTAATAAGGTCTTACTATCCAGATTAGCTAAGGTCTTAGTATATGTCCAATATTGGATTAAGTAGTAAGGTATATTTAAAAGATATAGTAGTAGCTAATTAATGGAACTTCGACATTTGCGGTATTTCCTTGCAGTAGCAGAAGAGTTGAACTTCAGTCGCGCTGCGAAGCGTTTGCACATGGCGCAGCCTCCTCTGAGCCAGCAAATTCGGGCGCTGGAAGACGAGATTGAGGTGCAGTTGTTCGATCGTACCAAGCAACCCATTCAGTTAACGTGGGCAGGACAGGTTTTTTTAGAAGAAACTCGTTTGGTACTCGCGCAGGTGGACAATGCGGTCAAAACCGCAAAACGCGCCAGTCGGGGAGAAATCGGGCGTTTGATTGTGGGTTTTAACAGTTCTATGGCAAACTGTTTGTTGCCTGATATTTTGCGAGTTTATCGCGATCGATTTCCCAAAGTGGAACTGACTTGGCGGGAGTTAGCAACATCGCTGCAATTGCAAGCATTGCGCGAGCGGCATTTGGATGTTGGGTTTTTCCATTTAATGTCATCAATGGTTGAAGAATCAGATTTATGTTCAGTGACGATTTGGCAAGAACCTTTGATTGCGGCACTACCAGAAAATCATCGGTTAGTTAATGAAATTCAAGTTTCTTTAAAAGAACTTGCACAGGAATCGTTTATTCTTCCCTCTCGTCAATTCGCCCCCGGTTTGTCAGAAAAAATAGAACATTTGTGCCAACAATTTGGTTTTTCTCCTAATGTTATTCAAGAAGGAACAATGATGCTGACCATACTCGGCTTAGTCGCGGGCGACGTGGGAATTGCGGGTGCATCTCAGTTTTGCACATATATCAAGTGGAAAGTTGACCATTGAGATAAGCACAGCGCAGAGAAAGAATAG
>NZ_JAUBQB010000169.1:0-2825 GCF_036701035.1 Microcoleus sp. Pol7_B2
GGCACATCTCTTGATGAAGTTATTCGTGCTTATTGTGCAGAAAGAGTGTCTCATACTTATTTGAAATGACTATAAGTAGACGAGTCGATCTAATCAGTAAACGGGCGATCAATCGCAGTTCCAACTGGATTCGCCGTCAAGAAATTCTCTCTAACCCTCAAACTATCTATGTCAAATAGCCGCGATCGCGTTTCCTTAATTGATCGCTCTTTTTATGCCAACAACTGCTTCTCCCGTTTTACCTGTTGGGCGATAGAATATTGTTAGGGAGATGTGCCGCTCAACTGCTTCAACAGATGGCTGAAAGGAAATGGACTCATACCCAGCAATTGAGCTAAATCTGCAAGCTTAATATCTTAATTCAGATGTTCGTTGATGTACTCGGTTTGCGTTTCTGATTTTATTGTACTTCGCCAGTGCGATCGCTATCTCTGGGATGCTTTTGAGAACTGGCCTTGCAAGCCATAGCTTGATTGTGCCTAGATAGCAATCACTTTTGAAGTCATTGTAGAAATATAAAGTTTTAATTTTAATAATTTTCGCTGACTTTAGTTCGCTTGGTGTCCAAGTTAAAAATTCAACACACAGCAGCCACCTTGACATGGCTGGCAGTACGCACCTTACTTGTATCTAGAGACGGGTTGTTTCAACAATATATTCTCTACCTTTAGGAATAGATAAACCCGCCCCGATATAACCAGAAAAAAATAAAGTTTTGAGTAAAAAGGCAGGGTTGGAAAGTACGAATGCAGATTGTAGGGTTTCCTTGCCTGTCATTCCCAAGTGCGATCGCCGAAGATAAGGGTATAGAAATTAAACGGCTGGTTTTCACCCGCCCTTACACAAAATGAACTCACAACTAGAACAACAAGTAACAATTCTACAAGACGAAACAGCAGCGGCCGGAAATTCAGCCAACCCAACAGTTGAAACTCATGTATTCGCCTCAGAATTTCCAACAGAGGAAAAAGTTAGAGTGGAAGAATTTAAGATTAGCGCCGACAGCCTAATTGGTAAAGTCAAAGAACTAATTCAGCAAGGAAAACTCCGCCGCCTCGTCATCAAAAACTCGCAAGGGCGGACTTTGGCAGACATTCCGCTGATGGCTGGATTGGTAGGCGGCGTTGCAGGATCAGTAGTCTTTCCAATTGCTGCTGTACTGGCTACAGTGGGGGCAGTTGTGGCTCATTTGACTGTAGCTGTCGAGCGCAAAGAGCAGTAGTGGATTTGTCTAAAGCGAGGAAAGCGAAGCAATCTCAGAGTCTGGGATTGCTTCGCTTTCGCTTTTTATGTATTAAAAATAATTGCGATCGCCACCTTATATATAAGCCTATGCTAAACTGATGTCAAAATTTTAGAAAAGAATCGCGATGTCAATTCAACCCAGAGAATACGACGCCGTACTTGGCTCTAACAATACAGCAAGCCATACAGATGCTGTTTTAGGCGGAATAGAAGGAGTCAAGCGGCGAATTGCCATTGGAGACATTGAATCTAGAATCACTGCTCTTTCTCAAGCATTAAATTATGGAGAAGCGGGTTTAGATTTAGTTATTCAAGCGCTTCAAGATCGATCAAAACAAATCCAATGGTCTGCTTATGGATTACTTGCTATAAAAACTGAAACCAAAGTAGAACAAGCACTCCGATCTTTTTCATTAATTTCTGAGGCGGGAATAGATTACACCTCGTTACAATATTTACTGGCAAGTCAAGAATTGGAAAAAGCAGACGAACAAACTCGCAAGCTGGTGCTGCAAGCTGCTAATCGATCGGACAACTGGTTGAGAAAAGAAGACATTCAATCTTTAGCTTGTGAAGATTTATTTATTATTGATAGACTTTGGACAATATACAGTCAGGGTCGTTTTGGCTTTAGCGTACAAAAACGCATTTGGGAAAGTTTGGGTTCGGAAAAACCGGATGGAACCAGATGCCAAGAGTTTAGCGATCGCGTAGGATGGCACAAGCAAAAAACTGAAACCGATAGCTACTACGATATCCTCAAACTATATACAATCAAAAGACGCGAGGATATTCCTTGCGGCTTGAATGCTCCTGAAGGAAACTTACCCAGTATTTGTGAGTTTGGTGGAGGTGAGCTGTTGTCGTGGTATGAATCGCCCGATACTGAATCTACTATGGGTTTTTACGGGGGTGGCGGCTATAGAAATAAATGGTCAAATGACTCGTTTTTTGGGGCAGACATGGTTGCTTGTTTTCTCAAACGCATCCAAGCTTGTCCGGAAATTCTTTAAGCCATAACTAATTAGTTTACTGGAGGCAGAGCCTCCTGACATTTATTCCCAGGCTCTTCCTGGGAACGAGTCCAACGAGTCCACAAGTCTCATACTCTCGTTACCAGGAAGAGCCTGGTAACGCAGATCCAGAGGCTCTGCCTCGCAGCTTCTAACGAGTCAATCTTAAAGTCTGCGATTGCTTAGCTTTAATTCGATGCTTTTGCTGACTCTCGATCTAAATAATTGTAAACAATCCGCGAAATTCGACGCACAAACTCTCTCACGATCGGGTCATTGTAAGGACGTTTGACAAAGATTGCGGCCAAATAACGCTTGCCGTTGGGCATATCAATAATTCCAGCATCGCCAACGACAAAGCCGATATCTCCGGTTTTGTCAGCAATCACGGCTCCCGGGCCTAAACCGGAAGGAAGCAGCGTTCTAGTTGTTGTGTGCCGCAGTAATTCTAAAGCTTGTTCCCGACTCGATTCCGAGACTAATTTATAGCGCAATACGGTTCAGTTAAGAGCTATGCAGTGCTTAAAACAATAAATACAGGAGGATTCATTATTATTCCAGTACCTC
>NZ_JAUBQB010000077.1:0-34798 GCF_036701035.1 Microcoleus sp. Pol7_B2
GCACGCTAACTTACTCTCCATTTTTGGAAACAATACCTAATTTACCAGGGTTTGAGCCTTAACTGAACCGTATTGCAGTATACTCTCTGCTTCTCTACCTCCCAACTGACTAATGATGTTGTCGATTTCATCTTGTAGCATTTGAACAATTTTAGATGTTGAGCAATTGCCAACACGGAAATAAATAAATTTTGGAGAATGACCGTAAAGTAAACTCCGTTGATGAAAGTCAGAATCTTTGGAAACAATCACAAAATCATTTGTATTTGCATATTCCCAAATTTCTGCATCATCAGTATTTGTCAGTCCTAAGGTTTTGATATGAACTGAATCGGGAGAAAAACCGATAATTCTCTAAGTAATTCGGTCTGAGAGGTTTTCGTCCAACAGTAGTTTCACAGGGAGGCCACAAATAATTTTTTCTCACGATCTGCGGCAAAAGCAAGGCAGGCATTGATGTCTGCCGAAGTTAGTTCTGAAAAATCTTCCAGAATTTCTGCTTCCGTCATGCCACCGGCGAGATATTCTAAGATGTCGTAGAGGGCGATTCGCATTCCCCGAATACATGGTTGGCCACTGCGTTTTCCAGGTTCAATTGTGATGATGTCGTGGTAGTCCCTAAAGCAAGCAATAATTGGTACAAATATTTGTTTACATTCATAAAACTCAAGACTAAATTGTCTTATATCAAAATAAACTCAAAAGCGATCGCTACTACCGACGGCAAATCTGGGGAAGCCACCGACATACACCGTTTTGTAAAAGTGCAAAAGTTAACTGTCACCCTTGCTCGCTAGCCTAAATTTGTCATCGCCTTGAATGGTAAGATAACCGTCGTCGAATTGGACTACCACAAACTTGCGATTAACTGCGCGTTTTATAATGCCAATTTGTCCCGCGTATTTCCAATATCCAATTAAGCAGATAACCTTCTGTCCTGTGTGAAACTTAGAGTCTCCATATCGTTGTTTGCCGTGGCGATCCAAAATTCGTGCCTGGTGTGCTGAAGAAGCCGATTGCTTTAACTGCCGTAATTCCCCCACCGTAATCCCTAACTTCTGTGCATCCTCTCTCTCTTTTACCCTTGCGCGTCTTTGCGCGTTTTCCTGACTCTGACGCTCTTGTTCGCGCCAATAGGAATGACACTTCTCTAGTGCTGCAATGGCTAGGTTATCTCCTTTTCCAGCCAAACGAGATAGAGCATCTTGAGCCGCATAACGTGTTTTAGGATTATTTCCCCTGGAGGATCGCTCTAGTGCTGCGATAGCTTCTGGGTCGCCCTGACCAATCTCACCTAATTTGGTCAAGATTTTAACACCAGTGCTATCATATTCACCCCAGTTATACCACCTGCGGAGTTCTTCTAATAGAGCCGCTACAGTTGTTGCCCTGCCGACACCAGCCAGAATTGAGTCATCTTCATTACCACCGTAACTCATGTTGGTTTTCTATTTTTGAATAAAAGGGATAAAAAGCAATCTTGAAATAAGGGCACTTTCAAGCCATAACCCAATCAACCTACTATTAATATTCATAAAATAACGCTTTTAGGATAAATACCACGAGCTAGTTGAGGACTACCTCAATTATACAATTCCAATGCACAGGGATTTGATGTAAAACGCTCTGCTTTTAGCTCCCCGACAACTTCGGCGAAGTCGGGGAGTTGGGTATTCTGTTTTTTTAGGTGGGCTTAGTTAGTTCCACATTCTTGTCTCTCGAAAATTAAATCACCATTTGGGATTTTAGATTTGACCAGGCCTTAGCAAAATTAGCTGTTTTGATAAGATCGATCGCACTTCATCCAATCCCATCTCCACATCCGCCAAAATCTCTCCTATGCTTTTGCCAGACGGGCTTCCCTCTTTCTCCCCCCCTTGGCAAGGGGGGGCTGGGGGGGGTACACAACCTTGCAAAAACTCAAATTCCGCACTTGACAAATTGAGCAATTGGTAGTTGCAATCAAACACTTGTTGACTCGGCCAACCGTGCATACAACTACTCAACTCTGGAATTGCCGCCAAAAGTGCCTGATCGTCCGACCAATCAATTTTATTAACAGGCTTTTTGCCCAAGAAAAACTCGTAATGAGTGATTTCCGTATCCAACAATTCAATTAAGCGATAAAGCTCCCGTTCCGTCAAACCCTGAGCTCTTTCTATCAATTCCGGTGCTTTCCCCAAAAGTCTTTCTAACTGCCAATATCCCGGATTTGAAAAACCAATAAATTCCAATCCCGAAGCATCAATTAACTCGAACAAAGTCTCAATATTGTAGTCAATTTCCTGCGGGTGAACGTACATATCCGCAAAACATTCGTCCCGCTGATTTTCTCCTGCCCAACGCTGTTTTTCGTACTTGACAAGACGGTTGTTTTCTGGTAGAGAAGCAAAGATTTGACGGCCGACTTTGACGCCATCGGGATAGTCACCTTTTTGCGGGCCTTGGAGAAGTGCGATCGCCCTTTGCATGAGTTGAATTTCCCAGCGTCCGAGCTCAGCATACACAAAAATGTGCATCAAACCGCCCTCCGCCAACTTCGCTGCCAGCGCTTGAATGCCCCGGATCGGATCGGGTAAGTGGTGCAGCACGCCCACGCAGTTAATCAAATCAAACTCGCCCTCTAACTCGGCGGCATCGTACAGGCTGAGGTGGCGAAAATCAGCTTCGCGCGCTCCCGATCGCCGACAGCGTTCTTGTGCTACCTTCAAAGCACCTTCACTCAGGTCGATCGCCGTCACCGAAGCTTCAGGATTGAGGTGAATCAGATAATCCGTGCTCGAACCAGTGCCACAGCCAGCATCTAAAATCCGAATATCGAGTTTTCGCGGCTTTTGGCCGGTGCAAAAATTGTAAGCATCAGGCCAACTCCAGCGCCAGTTGTACCCAGGGGGCGGTTCGTCGGACAAAGGATCGGGCGGGAAAGGAAAAGTATCGTAAAGCCGCCGCACGGCAGCGCTGATATCAGGCGTAGTATCCATAGGTGAGGTAATAGGGCGTGGGTTTTGAGATTGGTTGTCAGTAGCTACGGGGTAACAGCGCTAGGCCATGCACTTCTGTTGCTGCGTTACTGGCAACAAAAGTGTCGCTTCGCTGGCGTTGGGCAAGCCTGAAACAGAGGGATCGGGCGATCGGCTAATCCCTGATAGCCAAGCCCTGACAGCTTCTGCGTAATAAAACTTATCATTTTTTCTCATATAAGCTCTCTTAAATCTATACAATAAATCTCGACAGGCTTTTTAACAAACAAGGACTGTCAATAACCCACCGCTGAACTGTCGGGTAAAGCGGAGGCGTCTTTCAAGAGAGCAAGAGGCCCAGAAACAGGCAGAAGAAAATTTTTGATTTTCTTTTCCCTTAATTGACGGCACTTGCTGCAATTCCCCAAAGGCAACTCTCCTGCCGAGTCTTTTTTTCCACGGGTATGCCGGCGGATCGCAGCGGAGGGAGTACCCCGTGCCTGCCTTCGGATCGGACATTTCCCCGCAGGCAGAAAGATGAAACCAAAACATTTTAATCTAAGAAAGTAAGCGCGCCCGAACCTCGTGACAGGTAAAGGCAAAAAGTAAACAAAGCAAAAATACCTACTTTGACCTGCATGAGAAAGCAGCGTTAGTCTGGGTAAATGCTACAACGATTTAGATAGGGAGCTAAGGAGTCTAATGACTGTAAAGGCAAGTGGTGGAAGCTCGGTTGCGCGTCCGCAACTATATCAAACTGTACCGGTCGCAACTATTTCGCAAGCAGAACAGCAAGACCGCTTCCTACAGCGGGGTGAACTCAGCGAACTGGCAAGTTATTTCAGTTCCGGGGCTCTTCGGATCGATATCTCTGCGACGCTGACCCAAAACTCGGAACTGATAGTATCCCGCGCAGCCAACCGGATTTTTACCGGCGGTTCCCCGCTGGCATTTTTGGAAAGACCACAAGAACCTGCGATGGCTGTAGCAGGGGCGGCTCGCGGCGGTACGGCGAATGTCTCTGAAGGCATGAAACTGGGAAATGTCACCTACGTAGAAAGCCGCTCTGGCGGCAACGGCGGTGGCGGCGGTTTCTTGGGGCTAGGAAATCTATTTTCTGGCAACGGTGGCGGCTACAGCGGCCCAATCCCAGCAGGATTTCAGCCGATCAATGTCTCGCGCTACGGCCCGGGCAACATGACAAAATCTCTGCGGGACTTGAGCTGGTTTTTGCGCTACATCACCTACGCGATCGTAGCTGGCGACCCGAACATTATTTCGGTGAACGTGCGTGGATTGCGGGAAATCATCGAAAATGCTTGCTCTTCGGCGGCCACAATTGTGGCAATGCAGGAAATGAAGGCAGCATCTTTGGGCTATTTCCGAAACAATGCAGAGGCAAGTGCGATCGTCGGACAGTATTTCGACGTAGCAATTACCGAATTCAAAGCTCCCACACCTTCAGACAAGGTGCGGCAGCGCGAAAGCAACGACCAGCAAGGTCTACAACTGCCTCAAATCTACTTCAACGCAGCCGAGCGGCGATCGAAATTCGTCATGAAAACCGGTCTGTCGTCGGCCGAAAAGCTGGAAGTAATCAAAGCAGCTTACCGCCAAGTATTCGAGCGCGACATTAGCCGCGCATATAGCCAAAGCATTTCTGACTTGGAATCCAAGGTCAAAAATGGCGAAATCTCGATGAAAGAGTTTATTCGCCGCCTTGGTAAATCTCCTCTGTACCGTCAGCAATTCTACGAGCCGTTTGTCAACAGCCGTGCTGTAGAACTTGCCGCCCGCCACTTCCTCGGCCGCGGTTTGAGCTCGCGGGAGGAATTTAGCAAGTATTTTGCGATCGTCAGCAAAGGCGGCCTGCCAGCCCTCGTAGACGCGATGGTCTATTCGCAAGAATATTCCGATTACTTCGGCGAAGAAACAGTGCCTTACCTACGCGGTTTGGGCCAAGAAGCTCAGGAGTGTCGCAACTGGGGCCCGCAAATTGATTTGTTCAATTTCAGCGCTCCGTTCCGCAAGGTTCCTCAGTTCATCACCTTGTTTGCCGGCTACAACCAGCCTCTGCCAGACCAGCACGTTTACGGTGTTGGCAATGACCCCTTAGAAATTCAGTTTGGCGCGATTTTCCCGAAAGAAACTCGCAACCCCAAGAGCCGTCCAGCTCCCTTCGGCAAGGACACCCGCCGCATCCTAATCCGTCAAGGTGCGGGGATTGACAATCAGTTGAGCAATCCGGCGGCTCGCGGTGCTGCTCCTGGTTCTCTGGGCCCCAAGGTCTTTAAATTAGACCAGTTACCGAGCAACTATGTTGCTTCCAAGAAAACTGCCCGCGGTGTCTCCAGCAGCTACAGCAATGCTTCCAGTGTCAAATATACCGAAAGTTCGACTCAAGCGGTGATTCGGGCAGCTTACCTGCAAGTGTTTGGTCGCGACGTGTTCGACGGCCAGCGCCAAAAGGTAGCGGAAATTAAGCTGGAAAACGGCGAGATTCCGATGCGCGAGTTTATTCGGATGTTGGCGAAGTCGGACGTGTTCCGCAATATGTACTGGAGCAAGCTCTACGTTTGTAAGGCGATCGAGTACATTCACCGCCGACTCCTGGGACGCCCTACCTATGGTCGCCAGGAAATGAACGCTTACTTTGACATTTGCGCCAAGAAGGGTTTCTACGCGCTGGTCGATAGCATCATGGACAGCATGGAGTACAACGAAGCTTTCGGGGAAGATACAGTGCCCTACGAGCGCTATGTGACTCCGGGTGGTTTGTCGATGCGGACGATGCGATCGGGTTCCGTCGCTGAGCAAAATGTCCAAGCTCAGACGCCAGAAACTCCTCGGTTTATCGAACTCGGCACTGCGCTCGATCGGGGCGATTTCGAGTTACAAAATAGCCTCGCTCAAGGTGTCAGCAAGCGGCGCGAACAAACTAAGGTGTTCAAGCTGACGACTACTTCGGACAAGGTAGCTTTGAAAACTTTAATTCAAGCTGCTTACCGTCAAGTTTTTGAACGCGACTTGAATCCCTACGTTGTGAAGAATGAATTCACGGCGCTGGAAAGCAAACTTGGCAACAATGAAATCAATCTCAAGGAGTTCATTGAAGGTTTAGGTTGTTCCTCGCTGTACGTCAAACAGTTCTACGCACCTTATCCCAATACTAAGGTGATTGAGTTGGGAACGAAGCACTTCTTGGGCCGCGCTCCCCGCAATCAAGCGGAGATTCGGACCTACAACCAAATCTTGGCAAGTAAAGGGATTAAGGGCTTTATCAACGCGATGTTGAACAGCGTTGAATATGCCGAGGCGTTTGGGGAGGATACTGTTCCTTACCGTCGCTTCCCGACTCTGCCGGCTGCGAATTTCCCGAATACTGAAAGACTGTACAACCAGTTGACTAAGCAGAATGGTGAGATTGTGGTTCCGAGTTTTGAGCCTGTGGCTGCTATTGACAGAAGCTAATAACAAACTGCAAGAAAGTTAATTTTGTAGGTTGACAAAAATCCTCCGTTACGGTAATGCTGTAGCGGGGGATTTTTGGTGATGTTACCTTTAACACCTGAAGATGTCTGGATGAAAAAGGCTCACCGCCTTGCTCCATCCCTAGCTTCCTTTGGTGGTGATGAAAATGCTTATCAGGAGTCGCTAGCTACTCAGTCGGAGGAAGCGCAGGCTGAATCGAAATCGGCAACGGAGTGGCTCAAGACTCAAGAAAAACAGCCTGCTGAGGTGTAGTAAAAGAAAATACATTCACAAAGAATATAACGACAATGATCACAAACAGAAGTGAGGACAAGTCAATAGACCTAAGTTCACAAAGGTTCTATCATGGCACTAAGGCAAATCTGAAGCAGGGAGACCTGATAGAACCCGGCTTTAATTCAAACTACGGTAAGAGGAAGAAGGCATCCTATGTCTATCTAACCGCCACCTTGGATGCTGCTATTTGGGGAGCTGAACTTGCCTTGGGCGAAGGACCAGACAGAATTTATATAGTACAGCCGACTGGTCCGATTGAAGATGACCCCAATTTGACGGACAAGAAGTTCCCTGGAAACCCAACAAAGTCATACCGTTCTCGGAATCCGCTACGGGTTTGTGGTGAGGTTACAGATTGGCAGGGACACACCCCAGAACAGCTCAAAGCCATGAAGGAGCATCTTGAGCGACTTAAGCAACTTGGTATTGAGGCAATCGAGGATTGAGCAAAAATGTGAAAATAAAGTCGCAATTCACTTTTCCCCGCGAGGGGATTAAAACTTTATAGACTTATTGAAATTTGCAAAATTCTAACATCCGTTTGATTTTTAGCAACTGTCTTTGAGATTTCCCAAAAGCCAGCCAGATACAATTGTTAACAGCCTATGCAGGTTTGAGGACAAGTGTCAAGCGATTTTCTTTCACCCGATCGCCACAGTAACCCCCCCCATCTCACAGAGGCAATCCCAGCCACCGCTCCTACTTCTGAAGCGCCAGTAATGGCAGAGTCGCTCGCTCCACTCAAACTTCCTTGCTCAGTCGTCAAACTCAGGGCAGTAATATTTAGGAGCCAGAGCGTTAAGTGCATCAACTTCAGCATTACCTTGAGGTTGCAGCAAGTCGATCGACATTCCGGCACTGAGCGCATTACATATCCCGCGCGCACGTTCGATAGCAGCTTGGGGATTTCGCTGAACGCGAGACACGACATCGGATGAGGATGAATTGAGCCGTTTGCTCAACGATCGTTGATAACTATTAAGAAAGGCCTGGTCATTTGGCTGTAAAGCGATCGGGCGGCCGCTGCCACTACTTCCACAAAGCTTACCTAAGTCGATCGTTTGACCATCACTTTTCTGTATATAGCAAACATAATCAACGGGTGTTTGAGCGACTGAACGACTAGATTGACATAGGTCAACGCCAAAGGCGATCGACACCATTACCAAAGAATAAAACACTCGTTTCGACTGTCTGACGTATTGCACGACTTTTCAAACTCCCACAAACCGTTAAACTTTCATAGGCTTATAGAGAACCCACACCGGATGTTGCCACAATCCGGCGTGATTCACCATATTCTGCATAGTGCGAACATTAAGCGTTTTACACGCAAATAAAATGCTCGCACTATAAGGCAGTAATGTTATGCTCCTCGTTGAGACTTCCAAGGGCCCCAAATGGCAAACGTGATGCCTGGGGTTTGGATATTAACGAACATAGTATTACCATCCGGCGAGAAGCAGGCTCCGCAAAACTCCAGATCGTTGATAGCATTTTTTGCCAGATGATACAGTTCCCCCTTGGGAGTTACGCCCACCACGAACTGCTCATCATCGCCATCTTCGCAAATGATCAGATCACCATGAGGTGCCACAACAATGTTGTCAGGGCCATCGAGTTCGTCAGCCGATTCAGCCTCAACAAAAAGTTCGATCGCATCTTGATCGGGAAGATACCGCCAAACCTGACCAAATCCGTTCGGTCTGCCATTGGCGTCAACAGAGCCACCGTCTGAACAACAGAAGTAAACTTCACGATTGCCGTACCAGATGCCTTCCCCACGAGTAAACTGGGCAGCACCTTTACCGAAACCTTCGACCCGTACCGTATCCGTAGCAGGGTCAGGATTGTCAATTGTCACCCATTCCACCGGCATCGGTTTGCCCTTGGGAAAGCCGGCAAAAGTTTTTGCTTGAGGCATATTCTTAATCTTCAGCGCTTGCAGAGTACCTCCGGCGCTTAAATTGTTCCGTTGAGATGGGATAAAGCGATATAAAAGGCCATCTCCTCGGTCTTCAGTCTCGTAGACAATTCCGGTTTTGGGGTCGATGGCTACCGCTTCATGGTTAAACCGTCCCATCGCAACTAAAGGTACGGGATTCACAGGAGTTGTTGCTTGAGCCGGCACTTCAAAGTTGTAGCCGTGAGATTTCGATACATTTCTCGCATCGTTTGGTCTAGGTCTATTAGTCGCCGGCGTCGAGACATCCTCCTCGCAAGTAATCCAAGAACCCCAAGGGGTCGGGCCGCCGGCACAATTTCGATAGGTGCCGGTAAGCGAAGCGTAGTGCTTGATGAGCTGACGATTGGGTCCAACCTGTAGTGTGGTTGTCCCTCCTTTGCAAAGAGGATCGTAAGGATTTGAACCCACAACTTGTGTTGTAGAATTCGGACTCAGTTCGTGATTGCGAACCAGAATCACCGTGTTTTGGGGACCTGGGAAAGCCGCCATGCCATCGTGACCACCGGGCACAGGGGAACCGTCGCTCATCATTTCGCCCGTTCGTGAAAAAGCCCGATACTGAAACCCACGGGGTAAATCTAACAACTTATTCGGATCGGGTACGAGGGGCCCATATCCTCCTCCAAATACTGATTCACCATTCGCCTTTTTGGTATACAGCGCTTGTAGAGGAGACATCATAAAAGTGCCAGCAGCACTCGCTCCTGCTAAGGTAAAAAACTTTCTTCGTGATAGTTGCATGAGCTTTTCTGGTGAATTAAACAAAGCATACTAAACCTGCATCAAGAGCAAGATAAGGTTGGTTTAACTTCTGATTAAGGTGGTCTCATAGCTGTTTAAAGTCAATCCAGCGGCTCGTAATTGGGCGACCACCTGATTCCAAATAAGACTGTAGGTGCTTTTACTACTGAATAGGAAGGCGCTGTGGTACTGACTGAAATAGTGTCGTTTTTGCGGGAGCCAAAATTAATTGAGCCCGGGGATAATTTTACGAAAATTCCTAATTTTTAAGTTGGCGTTCTGGCGAGCTACAGGCTCGTCACAGGCCACAACCCCGCTTCGGCAGCAGGTGTCGGTCACAAAATGGTAGAATTGATAAAAAATAAGTAGAAAAAAAAATCACGCCTAGAAACCCGGTTTCTTAAACAACACCTTCACATCTATAGCAATCCTAAATCATTTGTGAATTTCTTACTCCCTCCCCTTACTAAGGGGAGGGTTGGGGTGGGGTAAAAAAGTTACGACTCCTGCAAGGATTGCTATAAGTCACAAGGCTCTAAGAAATTAGGTTGGTTGAGGCACTTGTACCCAATGCCATCAATTTGAGATTTTAGATTTTAAATGTTTGCTCCCATCTAAAATCTCAAATCGCCAATCTAAAATCTGTTGTTGGTTTCGCTTCACAAGATCCCAACCTACTGGGAAAATGGCGAAGGTTTTATAAAAAAAACATTGTTTCTAGATACCTAATTACTACCTGTTTTTTTCGGTTAACCGTACTCCAATATCCACTTTGAGCCGAGAACATTACTGCCACATTTTCGTCGGTGATGTAAATGAAGTCGCGCTCGCTGTACAACGATAAATTACTTAGTTGTGAGAGGTATTAGTGAATTCCATTCATTCCAAATACGCAAAAATTAAGTATAATCTTTGAGTGCTGGTTTAGGGATGTACCAAAATATTGATCGCCCCGTCAAACAGCAGAATAAACGGGCAACTTGTTCGGATTAGTAAAATAGCTAAATGAATAAGCTATTAGGGCATAATGTTGTGAAAGATGGAACAGGGTATGGAACTAAATTTACAGAAATTTTATAGCGCCTGCAATCCCAGCTACACCCTGGCAGTAGCAAATCAACAAGACCGACAATACTATATCGATTTCTCTTCAGTGCGAGGCGGCACAATCGTAGAACAATTGGAGCGCACCATCAGCCGTCTGTCCCCCGATGCACCTACCTGTCAATTATTCACCGGTCACATCGGCTCTGGTAAATCAACAGAATTGCTGCGGCTGCAAGCTCAATTGCAGCAACAAGGATTTCATGTTGTTTACTTTGAGTCGAGTAAAGATTTAGACATGGCAGATGTAGATATCACTGACATTTTGTTGAGCGTTGCTCGTCAGGTGAGCGAAAGCATCGAGAAAATGAAAATCAAGCTGCAACCGACGGGTTTTAAAGCTTTGCTCAAAGGGGTTGCTGATGTTTTTCAAACTCAAATAGACTTGAGCGCTGAAGCTAATGTCCCTGGTTTTGGGGAAATAAATGCCAGCACGGAGGGAGAATTTTCTCTGGCGTTGGGAATTGGCAAAATTACTGCTAAGGCGAAAGATGCTCCGAATCTGCGATCGGAGTTGAGGCAATATTTGGAGCCGCGAACTAACGTAATTTTAGATGCGCTTAATAAGGAGTTGCTGGAGCCGGCTAATCAAGAACTCAAACGCCAAGGGAAACAAGGACTTGTAGTAATTATCGACAATCTCGATCGCATACACCTGTGCGCGAAACCGACGGGGCGGCTTCAGCCGGAATACCTGTTTGTCGATCGCGGCGAACAGTTGGCAAGACTAAATTGCCACGTCGTGTATACAATTCCTTTGGTGCTGATTTTCTCTAACGATTTGGGCCAGTTGACCAATCGATTTGGGGTAGATCCGAAGGTTTTGCCGATGGTGCCGGTGCAGTTGAGCGACGGTTCTGAGTGCTCTGAGGGTGTGGAATTGCTGCGACAGATGGTTCTGGCGCGGGCTTTTCCAACGGTGCATCCTTCGCAGCGCTATGCTTTGGTAGGCAAAGTTTTCGACTCTGCGGAAACTCTCGATCGCCTGTGTCGAGTCAGCGGCGGTCATGTCCGCAATTTGCTGCAACTACTGTATGGCTGTCTGCAGAAACAAGACCCTCCTCTGTCGCGGGAAACTTTGGAAAATGTGATCATCCAGCGCCGCCACCAGCTTACTTTGGCGATCGAACCGGATGAGTGGCAATTGCTGCGCCAAGTATCCGTTACCAAAACTGTGAACGGGGAAACTAAATACCAAATCTTGCTGCGGAGTCTCTGGGTGTTTGAATACCGTTACGGCGAGGATTATTGGTTTGATGTCAATCCGATTTTGGCTGACG
Organism: Microcoleus sp. Pol7_B2; assembly: GCF_036701035.1. Lineage (NCBI taxonomy): Bacteria > Bacillati > Cyanobacteriota > Cyanophyceae > Oscillatoriales > Microcoleaceae > Microcoleus > Microcoleus sp. Pol7_B2. The sequence continues at coordinate 11,820 of NZ_JAUBQB010000077.1, forward strand.
CCAAAGAGTTTCGGCAAACAGTTGAGAGTTGAGAGTTGACAGTTAACAGTTGACGGTTTACAGTCACTCGGCGAGGAAAATCGCTTTTGAACCAACGAAGTTCACTGCTAGCCGACGAAAGAATAAGGGCCCAACTGTAGCAGGATCTGGTATGAAATAACAAAACTAAACCGTTAACAGTCAACTCTCAACACTCAACTACCAAAAATGATTAAAGGCACTACTAAACTGCTGGGAGTAATTGGCCATCCTGTCGAACATTCTCTGTCGCCGGCAATGCACAATGCTGCTATTTCCCACTTGGGAGTCGATTTTGTTTACTTGCCGTTTCCAGTAAAACCAGGGGATTTAAAAGCTGCTCTTGCAGGATTTGCTGCGATCGGCGTTCGCGGATTTAGCATCACGATTCCGCACAAACAAGCAATTTTACCGCTGCTGTCGGAAGTTTCCCCGATCGCCCGAGTGATCGGCGCAGTCAATACCGTATACCTGACTGACAAAGGTTGGTGTGGCACAAATACTGACGTAGAAGGCTTTCTCGCGCCGCTGCAAACCCCCCCAACCCCCCCTTACCAAGGGGGGGCTAAAGACGCGACCTCTGGCTTAGAAAGGGGCAATACGGTTGTTGAATCTGATTCGCCTCCTTACGAAACACGGGCTGTTGAATCCTGTCCCCCCCTTTACCAAGGGGGGGCTAGGGGGGGTTCCGATTGGAGTCAGAAAGTAGCGGTAATTTTGGGAAATGGGGGGGCGGCGAGAGCTGTTGTGGCTGGATGCGCTCAATTGGGATGTGTAGAGATTCACGTTGTCGGCCGCAGCGAACAAAATTTAGCGGAATTTCAGCAGAGTTGGGTCAATTCTCCGATGCCCGTGCAGAATTTGCAGGTTCATACTTGGGAGAATTTGTCAATGTTAATCTCGCAGGCAGATTTGCTGGTGAACACGACGCCTGTGGGGATGTATCCGCAGGGGGAAAAGTCGCCGGTTGCGGATGGTGAGATCGATGGAATTTCAGCAGGTGCGATCGTCTATGATTTAATTTACACCCCTAATCCTACCCAGTTTCTCAAAGATGCACAGCTTAGGGGAGCGCGAGCTATTGACGGACTCGAAATGCTAGTTCAACAAGGAGCAGCCGCCTTAAAAATTTGGCTCAACAAAGAATCCGTCCCAGTCGATGTGATGCGCCAAGCCTTGCGACAGCATTTAGGTCTAGATTAATGCCATTTCTTAAAAAAGTAGCTGTAGTTTTCCGAATTCCTAGAAGTAGGAATTTGAGGCTGAATTCGCGCTAAGCTGAGAATTAAAATATACTTGCCCCGCAATTTATGAAATTTCGAGCTATCAGCCTTTTTTTTGCTACTTGCCTAATCGGAATTTTTAGTTTGGTATTTACTCCACCTGCTTGGGCTCTGACGCAGATTAAACTTTCCGACCTTTCTTATCGCGAATGTCCGGCAGAGATGGGAGAAGGAACAGTCACCAGTGGCAGTTCTATGGAAGCTACCTGCTTTTTGATTACTGGGAAAGCTGAAAATAGCACGGGCAAACCAGTTGTCAATGCCGATATTTTCGGCCGCATTTATGATGCTGACGACAATCCGGTGATGCAAAACCGGACTCGCTTGGGTTCTATAGAAGAAGTTCCTCCCGGAGTTAGCGATTTTCAGCTCAGAATTTCGGTTGCCGCCAATCAACGAACACCTTTGAAGCTCAAGCAATTTAAAGCTACAGGTTTTACTGGCGTGGTTCGCCGCTAACGAAACTCTTTGAGATTTTAGATTGCTGATTTGAGATTTTGGGTTGGCTGTCCGTGAAACCGCGAGGCAGTTTTGGATTGTAGATTTTAGATTTGAGATTGTTGAGTGGCTGGCTATTTCTCATTTCTCATGTACGATGAACTCCCCAGCTTTTCAACCGGGGAGTTCATCTAAAAATCTCAAATCTAAAATTTAGTTGCCTGCAGCTACGTCTGCCAAACAATTTACGCTCGATGCTTAAAAACTTAAGCTTTTCAAACTACAAGGATGTTTGCAAGCTGGTCAAAAGATTGATCAAGAATTCCGAGCCGAACTGAAGTACAAAAAAAGCAATCAGTGGCGAAAAGTCAATCCCTCCCAAGGGGGGGATAATCGATCGGAATAGATTCAGGTAAGGATCTGTTAACTGACTCAAAATCGAAAACGGGGGGTCGTACCAATTGATATTCGGGAACCAGCTTAATAGCACCCGAAAAATCATTAGGGCTACATAGATTTGCAGAAAGGTGGACAGCGTGGTTGCCAAAAGGCCTATGGAATAACTCATATATTCTCGTTGAAGTTTGAGTAAAGTTTACAGACACTTTAACTTAAAGTTTAGCATAGGTGGGGGACAGGGGTAGCATGAGGCTGTTTACGGGCGGGCTAGAAGAGTAACGGCCCACAATAAAATTCACTCTTGGCTTCACAGGCCTGAAAAGCCTGTGAAGCGAGAATGGTGCAAGATGTCAGTAGCGCGCATTGATCTGCCCGACTAATCTAAAATCTTAAAAAGGAGTTAGGAGTCTTGAGGGATCGAACCCTCGCTGCCCGGCGCCGGCGCGTTGCCGTTTACGTCGCCGAGTTGCAGCCGCACGTCATCTATTGCCTGATTAAGCTGGGCAATTTTATCTTCTAAACTCAGCCTTGCTACTTCCATGCTGTCGGCTTCGAGTTGGCTGGCTTTCCTCTGGCGGATTTTTCTGGTTTTTGCGTCTGAAGGTTCATTCAGCAAAGCTTCAGCAGCGCGCCGCGACAGCACCGCACCCAAAACTGCACCCACCAAGCCGCCAACGGCAGCTCCGGCAATAAATCCCCCTGTAAAACCCTCTCGATTACTCATAGCTCAACTCAACTGCGCGATATTTCCTTGATTTGTTTATTTTGACACTCTACCGGTGAGAAACTGGGAGATTGTTAGTGGTGAGGTAGGCGTTGCCCCATTTGATGAGGATGGTTGTGGGGTGTCCCGCCTGCTGTGAAAATACACGCCTTCGGGATCAGGGGCCCATCCCCCAAAAAAAATCAAAATTATCCCGCAATTATGAAACACCGTCAGGTAAGGCGAGAATTCCGACTTCAGAGTTAAAGCGGATCATTTCCAAAGATCGATCGCCATAAAGATCTTCAATGTGTTCCAAGCAGCACTCGATCGCGAAATCGTTCAATTGAGCCGGCTCAACGCCGTACATCTCCTCAAACACCTCTGAGTCTACCCGACAAAAGCGCGGTCGATCGGCGTAAATTCCGCATTCTCGAGTCGCTTTGTCAAAATTGATACACCAACCGTCATCTCCGACTAAGCTCAAATAGAGCGATAATTCGTCTTCAGATAAATACTCGTCTAAGTCTGGGCGCTCTGTTGGGTCGAGGTAACAACAAGCACCGCACTGCTTTACGCAACGCCAAGTAGCCATAGTTTGATTTTAGATTTTAGATTTTAGATTTTAGATTTTAGATTTTAGATTCGGAGCATAATCGGGAAAATACAAAACTTTAGGAGATTGGGGCTCTTCAAGTATATCAATTGCCAGCCCCCGAGGCGGATCTCCTCCAGGGGTCTTCGATTTTAGATTTGAGGTTTTAGATTCCGCTCACTTTCGGGGAAGGGGCCTCAAGTCCCTGGTTTGCTGTCACTGAGAGGTCGATCGCAGTTTACATTTTGTTGAATTTTGTAAAGTTCCTTAAAAAATATGGTCGATCGCCCGGTAAAATCAGAAGCGGATTTTCTAATTCAACAATCTAGACTTAATCACTACAGTCAGGAGGACACATGGACTTTATAACCGATCTTTTCAGTGGTATGGCTGGTGTAGACTACCAACTCATTGTTCAGGTAGCTTTACTCGCAGCCGTCGTGCTTTCGGGCCCGATCGTGATTTTTCTGTTGGCAGCTAGAGGCGGCGACCTGTAATTATAGCACGCTCCGGGGCGATCGAGAGTTGGGAGTTTTGAGTTTTAAATGATGCAAAATTCACAAGGCTCGATCGCCAATTTTCCATGATGCACGAAATTTTTTATCAAATACCGAGTTATCAAATACCCAGGGCGTGTTTAGCAGTTTGAATCAAATTCTCAAAAAAAGGTAGAGATACATCGACTTCTCTAGCATCTTTGCGGGAGTTACCTAACAAACCGATGTTTTGTCCGGGTGAAACAGCCAGAACTTGCCCTTGAGAGTTGCGAATTCTCAATTCCTCGATCGAGCCTGCAGGAGATAGACTGCAAGAATAAGTGCGATCGCAATAATCAAACTCCACTTTTCCGAACCTCGGCGGTCTCGAAGTAGCAGCATCGGCAGGCAGCCGAACGCCCAACAATTCTAACTCAACCGATGTCTTGCCATTAAAACTATTTTCCCGCAATCGGTAAGCAATATCCACCCGCCGAGGCAAAGGAAAATATTCCCCCCAACGCCAAGCAATCGCCTTCACACTAGCCGATACATTTCCATCTTGAGTTGCAGTTAGTTTAACGTGACCTCCTTTACCCACAATTTTCTGTTCAGTTATGCAAACATTAGGCGTCCAAAATACAGGAGCCTTATTTTCTATTCCGCAAGGTTCCAGAGCATCAATTTGTCGGTAAAGGTCGAGATTAATCTCAGCCAAATCCGCTCGCACATCTACTGAAACCAGCGGTTTTAGGTGTTCCGGCTGCAAGCATTGATTGGCAAAAACTGACAGTTGATTGCGGAATTGTTCAAGATTCTGGGCCGGCATAGAAAAACCGCCAGCCGCTTTGTGTCCGCCAAATTTAGTTAATAAATCCGCGCAAAAATTCAGGCCGTCAAATACATTAAACTCAGGAATTCCCCTCGCCGAGCCCCGGACAATTTTATGGGCGACCGTCCCTACAGCCTCGTTCTCGCCAGCCTCATCCTCAAAAGTACCAATAAACACAGGTACGCCGTAGCGTTCCACCAACCGAGAAGCTACAATCCCGATCACCCCGTGGTGCCAACCCGGTTGCACGACAACTAAAACTCGTTCTTGCTGCAAGTCGATCGCCTTTTCCTCGCACCAAGCAATTGCTTCCTGCTCTATTTCCTGGCACAACTCCTGCCTGCGCTGATTGATTTGTTCGCACTGCATCGCATTTTTCAGAGCCAATTCGCGATCGTCCGTGGTCAGCAACTCTATCACAATTTGAGGGTCAGCCAGCCGCCCCACAGCATTAATCCGGGGCCCAAGTCGAAAACCAATATCTTCAGGCTTTAAGGAATTCTTAGTTTTATTTTGCGAGTTGAGAATTGAGGGACTTTCCGCACTTCCCGGCTGCACTCCCGCCACCTGAATCAAAGCCTGAATACCCGCCAATTGCGAGTGAGGCAACAGCCGTAAACCACGCTTTACCCACCGCCGATTAACTCCTGTCAAAGGTGCTAAATCCGCAATAGTTCCCAACGTAAATAACTCCAGCAGCGGATTCACCAACCCGCCCACTTTCTGCATATCCTGAGCCAAAGTAATCGCCAAAACATAAGCAACGCCTACGCCAGCCAAACCGCGATAAGGTGAAGATTCTGCAATTAATTTCGGGTTGAGAATAGCATCGGCAGGCGGCAGTTTTGGTGGCAAATCGTGGTGGTCTGTAATAATAACTTTGACACCGAGTTCTCGCGCTCTAGCAACCGGGCCGTAGGCTGCAATTCCGTTGTCAACCGTGAGAATGAGAGCGACACCTTCCGAGTGAAATTCTTCTACAATGCGATCGTTAATCCCATAACCTTCTCGCATCCGGCTGGGAATAGCATAATCCACATTCGCCCCCAGCAGCCTCAGAGCGCGTAACAACAAAGCCGTACTCGTCATCCCGTCAGCATCGTAGTCGCCGCAAATCGCAATTTTTTGCCCTCCCGAAATCGCTTCCCGCAACAGTTTGACACTCGCAGCCAAATCAGGAAACTCATCGGTTGGCGCGGGCAAAACCAGAGATTCCGGTTCGATAAACCCTTGCACTTCTTTCAGAGAATCGATGCCCCGGTTAATCAGTACCTGTGCCAGCAAGGGCGACAAACCGATTTCGGCGGCAAACTGTTCGGCTTGCTGTGTTTGAGGCGAATAAATTTGCCACCGTTGGTTTGGCAATCGGTGAAAATGCGGAGGCACAGATGTCGGTATCTCTTGCACGGAAGCTGAGGTTTAAATATACATAGTTAATCTTACCGAATTAAGTCACTGCGTCAATCAATTGTAGATTTTAGATTTTAAATTGAGCCTAAAGATGAGTTTTTTGGGTAAAATCCAAAGGTTGTTTGTAGGAAAGCTTTTTTTGGAAGCTCTCACCCCACCCAAATAGGGATATAAGCCCTGCTAGCAGTCGTGGAGACCAAAAAATTTTAGACCCTAGTTCAAACGCCCCAGATTTATCTGTGGAGTCAATCTAAAATCTCGAATCTAAAATCGACTGGCGGGAGCAGAAGAACTAAGTTTACCAGGCATTTGCGCCGCCCGTGCTAGGGCGGGGCTAATTTAATTTAATGAGGAGACTTGCATGAGTGGCGATCGACCACGTTGGTTTAAAATTGCATTACAGGTTCGGGGGTCTGTCATTCCCTCAATTTTGCCCCGCGTTTTGCTGTGCGGCGGCTTTGGAGTTTTTATTTCCCTGCTGCACTTTTTAAAGTTGCCGGTGTCCATGCCCATTTTGTCGAGTATTGTACCGAGTATTGTCCTGGGTTTACTGTTAGTTTTTCGGACAAATACAGCCTACGAACGATTTTGGGAAGGTCGAAAAATGTGGGGAACTTTAGTCAACAACGTCCGCAATTTGGCGCGCCAAATCTGGGTAGCAATTGAGGAAAAAGCCCCGCAGGATATAGACTTAAAAAAGTCGGCCCTGCGCCTGTTACCTGCCTTTGCAGTGGCGATGAAACTGCACTTGCGGCAACAATCAGTCAATCCAGAGTTGGAGCCGTTAATGTCCCCAGCGCAGTACCACAAGCTCAAATCAATGAACAATCCGCCCCTAGAGATTGCCTTTTGGATTGAGGATTATATGCACGAGCAGTACGAGCGCAATTGCGTGGATGTTTATCAGTTAACAGGTATGAATCAATTGCTCAACTCTATGATTGATGTACTAGGCGGCTGCGAGCGGATTTTGAAGACGCCTATCCCTTTGGCTTACGCGATTCACCTGAAACAACTATTGTTACTTTACTGTTTGGCACTGCCCTTTCAAATGGTGAACGATTTGAGTTGGGGAACTGGCCCTGTTGTGGCTTTAATTAGTTTTACTTTGTTCGGCATCGAAGAAATTGGCATTGAAATAGAAAATCCCTTTGGACACGATGCCAATGATTTGCCTTTGGACAATATTTGTGCTGCCATGCAGCGCAATATCGACGATTTAATTTCTTTATCTCCTAGCGTTCACGAACAGGTGAAAGATAAGTAGAGTCATTAGATTTTAGATTTTAGATTAGTAGATAAAATCTAAAATCTAAAAGCTTCGGGTTAATTTTTAACAATAAACCGCATTAACCCAGCCAATACTAACAATACAGGTGTCAGCCAATCTCCCCAGCGCACGTACAAAGTTTGAGTTTGTCGCCGATAAATAGTAGCATCTCGGACTTCATAGGTATTAATTTCCGACTTCCAAACCGTCTCGCCGCGAGGATTTACAAAAGCAGAATAACCCGTATTAGTTGCGATAGCTGCCCATCTATCCGTCTCAATTGCCCGCATCACATCGAGAGCATGATGTTGATCCAACATGGGCGGTTTGTAATGGGCATTGTTGGAAGCGGTGATCATAAATTCGCCTCCATTCGCCGCCTGATATCGAAAAATTTCAGCAAACGCGGAATCGTAACAAATGCCGACAATGGCGCGGCTAAAAGGCGTATCAAACAATTGTTGAGAATTGCCGGGTACTAAATGAGCATCTAAGGGAGAAAGCCGATTAATAATCCCGCCTAAGATTTCATAAAAAGGGATATATTCGCCTAAAGGCACTAGCTTTAGTTTATCGTAGCGGCCGACAATTTCTCCAGTGCGATCGATCGCCAATAAGCTGTTCGTAATACTATTATCTTGCTGTCCGAATCCTCCCACCCAAGCCACAACGCCGCGATCGAGAATAGCTTGGTAAAAAGAAAGAGTAGAACGTTGATACTCATTTGTCCAGATAAAAGGCAAAGCTGTCTCTGGAATTAACACAGCATCGACTTTCCTGTCTGCTAACTGTTTGTATCCCGTGGTGTAACCTTCCAAAGCGCGCCCCCAACCCCCTGAATCAAACTTAATCTCGTTAGGAATATTGCCTTGAATAATGCCAATTTTTAAAGCGGTTGCAGCTTCTTGATTCAAAGGGCGGTTGTATAAGCTCCATCCTACAATATGCAAAACTACACACAAACTAGCAGGCAAAATATAAGCAATCCAATTCTTCCTTCTTCCTTCTTCCTTCTTCCTTCTTCCTTCAATAAAAGCTTCGGCGATTAAGCCATTTACTGCTACAAGAGCGGCTGTTACGGCGCTGGGCCCGGAGAGTTGACCGAGGTGCAATATTGCTAAATTGTGCGGGCTTTGCGTATATGATAGGGATGTCCACCACAGCGAACCTGTACTCCAAATACTTTCTAAGGCGCACCACAAAGCTGTGCCAATTAAAACGCGAGTTAATGCTGAAAATTGAGCTTTACCCCCCCCAGCCCCCCCTTGTAAAGGGGGGGAGTTAAGAATAAGAATAGGATTTTTGTCTGGTAAAGTTAGGGAGTTGAGAATTACAAATAGCCACGCCCAAACGGCGACTAAGGCGGCTCCCCAGAGGGTGATAAATGCCCAGCAAAAAAGTGCGATCGCCAAACTCGGCCACCAAGGAACTCCCAACCAAGTCATCGGATGAATTCCCATAATCCAAGATAAAGCTAATCCGTGATAGCCAATTCCCCAGAGTGAAGGAAGAAGGAAGAATGAAGCAGGAAGAAGGAAAAATTTTGGTTGTTTTACTTCTTGAAGAGGCCTTTCATAACTAACAACCAAAATCCACAGGGGAGCTAATGCTACCCAAGCCAATAGCCAAGCATTTACTGGTGCGGTTGTCAATGCCATCAAAATGCCGCTCAAAAATGCGATCGCCCAGGCTAATGTTTTGGATTTATGAACCGCGAGTTTTTCAAATTTGTGCCTGTTAAATATCGCCACTTTGATGATTGCCAAAAATAATAATTCTTAATCAATATATCAGATCGATCGGGAAGTTCGGCAAGGCGCAGTGTATGGGATTTAACGGATTTAACGGATTTAACAGAAAAAAATCTCTCAAATTCTACTAGCCAAAACAAAAAGCGCCCCTATTTCTAGGAGCGCTTTTTGTTAAATCAAAAGCTAAATTTAGCCGTTGATGGAAGGAGCAACCATTGCTACTGGGGTGACTTCACCGGCTGCCAAGTCGAGGGGGAAGTTGTGAGCGTTGCGCTCGTGCATTACTTCCATACCCAAGTTAGCGCGGTTGATGACATCAGCCCAAGTGTTGATGACGCGACCTTGCGAGTCGATAACCGATTGGTTGAAGTTGAAACCGTTCAAGTTAAACGCCATCGTGGAAATACCCAAAGAGGTAAACCAGATACCGACAACTGGCCATGCACCTAACAAGAAGTGCAAAGAACGGCTGTTGTTAAAGCTCGCGTATTGGAAAATCAAACGACCGAAGTAGCCGTGGGCTGCGACGATGTTGTAGGTTTCTTCTTCTTGACCGAATTTGTAACCGTAGTTCAAAGATTCAGTTTCGGTGGTTTCGCGAACCAAAGAAGATGTTACCAAGGAACCGTGCATGGCGGAGAACAGAGCACCGCCGAAGACACCAGCAACTCCCAACATATGGAAGGGGTGCATCAGGATGTTGTGCTCGGCTTGGAACACGATCATGAAGTTGAACGTACCGGAGATACCCAAGGGCATACCGTCAGAAAAGCTGCCTTGTCCGATCGGGTAAATCAAGAATACTGCGGTGGCTGCTGCAACTGGTGCAGAGTAAGCGACGCAGATCCAAGGACGCATACCTAAACGGTAGGACAATTCCCATTCACGACCCATGTAGCAGAAAACGCCAATGAGGAAGTGAAAAACTACCAATTGGTAGGGGCCGCCGTTGTACAACCATTCATCGAGGGAAGCTGCTTCCCAGATGGGATAGAAGTGAAGCCCGATCGCATTCGATGAAGGAACAACAGCACCAGTAATGATGTTGTTGCCGTACATCAAGGAACCAGCAACTGGTTCGCGGATGCCGTCGATATCTACTGGAGGAGCAGCGATGAATGCGATGATGTAGCAAATGGTGGCACTCAGCAAGGTGGGAATCATCAAGACGCCGAACCAACCGATGTAAATCCGGTTGTCAGTGCTAGTTACCCACTCGCAGAACCGTTCCCAAACGTTGCCGCTTTCGCGACGCTGTACGGTTGTTGTCATTTGGTTTATGATGGCTTAATTGAATTTTCAAGGTTCGTTGTGGGGATGCCCCACGCTTATATTAGTAACACCATTCACTAAAGTTTGCCAAGGGATTACTGCTGACAATTTAAAGATTTTACAAACATTTACAAAAATTTGATTCTTGATAAATATTTATAGTTTTTTACAAAGTAATATTACCCACTTAACACGTTAAATATAGCGACCTGAAGAACTGAATCTATTATCTGTAGCTTGCTCCAGCACTTCGAGCCAATTATTTTTGTTCAGGTCGATTCTCTTTCTATCTAAATATTTGTTAATTAGGTCTTGAAGAGATAATTTTTAATATTTGTTAACATATAACTGGTGGCTTCTGCGAGGGGAAATTTTTATCGGGAGAATACTGAAAAGCTGGTTTTTAGTGCGATCGGGCTGCATTCTCAATAATCTCCAATCAACGGGGTTTATTGACGAAAAAAGAAACCCGGTTTCTAAGGCGCTTGGCAATAGAAATAAACCGAGCTTCTGAGGATGAGTCCGTAAGTTCTGCGTAAAAATTAGGCTTTAGCCTGGGGGCCACTTCATCTGCCGACCGCCGAGAATGTGAAGGTGCAGGTGGTCTACAGTTTGCCCGCCGTCGCTGCCGCTATTAATCACGACGCGATAGCCGTTGCTAAGTCCGAGTTGTTCTGCTACCCGTTTGACAGTCAGCAGCAAGTGTCCCATGAGAGCATGATCTTCCGACTCGGCATCGGCTAATTTGGCAATAGGCTGTTTGGGAATGACGAGAATGTGGACGGGCGCTTGCGGATGGATATCTCTAAACGCGAGGGCCAAGTCGTCTTCATAAACGATGTCTGCCGGAATCTCTTTGCGGATGATTTTGCTGAAAAGCGTTTCTTGAGTTGTCATGGGTGTTAATGAAGTTCGGCAACGAGCAATGTACGGGATGTAATGGATGTAACGGATGTAACGGATGTCGGGAAGAGGGAAGAGGGAAGACCCAGCAGGAGAGAAGGAAGATGAGAAAAAGAAGAGGCAAGGAAAAGTTTTTCTTGCCTCTTCCGATATTCATTAGTCATTGTTAATCATAATAGATGATGAATCAAGGACAGGCAAATTAAGGATAAAGAAAAATGCTTGCTAGGGTGTGGAGTGCATCGATCGTTGGAATTGACGCGGTAAAGGTTGGTGTTGAGGCTGATGTGTCGGGGGGGCTACCGAAAATTGTGGTTGTGGGGTTGCCAGATTCTGCGGTGCAAGAAGCTAAAGAAAGAGTTAAGGCTACCCTAAAAAATTCGGGATATGGTTTTCCGATGCGGAGTATTGTGATTAATTTGACTCCGGCGGATTTGCGGAAGGAGGGGCCGAGTTTTGATTTGCCGATCGCCATTGGCATTTTAGCAGCATCGGAACAAGTCAGCGCTGAACTTTTGGGAGATTATTTGTTTTTAGGGGAACTTTCTTTAGATGGGAGTTTGCGGCCTGTCGCTGGGGTTTTGCCGATCGCCGCTGCTGCTCAAAAAATGGGTATTTCAGGGTTGGTTGTACCGGCTGGTAACGCGCAAGAAGCGGCTTTGGTGCACGGAATATCTGTTTATGGTTTTGAGAATATTTTTGCAGTTACTGATTTTTTGAACAATCCTGAAGCTTATTCGCCTGTAGAAGTAAACGGTCGAGAAGAGTTAGCAAAAACGCGGTTTCCGGGTTTAGATTTAAAGGATGTAAAGGGGCAAATTCACGCGCGGCGGGCTTTGGAAATTGCGGCGGCGGGGGGACACAATTTAATTTTTGTGGGGCCGCCAGGGAGCGGTAAGACTATGTTGGCGAGGCGTTTGCCGGGTATTTTGCCGCCGCTGACTTTTGATGAAGCTTTGGATGTAACTCAGATTCATTCGGTGGCCGGGTTGTTGAAGGATAAGGGAAGCTTGGTGGGCGATCGACCTTTTCGCAGTCCTCACCATTCGGCATCCGGCCCTTCTTTGGTAGGTGGCGGCAGTTTTCCGCGTCCGGGTGAAATTTCTTTAGCACATCGCGGTATCCTTTTTCTGGATGAATTAACTGAGTTTAAAAGAGATGTTTTGGAGTTTTTGCGGCAACCACTGGAAGATGGTTATGTGACGATTTCTAGAACTAGACAATCGGTGATGTTTCCGGCTCAATTTACATTAGTTGCAAGTACGAATCCTTGCGCTTGCGGTTATTACGGCGATTCGATTCAACAGTGTACTTGTTCGCCGCAAAAGAGGGAGCAATATTGGGCAAAACTTTCGGGGCCTTTGATGGATCGGATCGATTTACAAGTGGCGGTTAATCGTTTGAAACCCGAGGAAATTACGCGACACCCGACTGGGGAGGAGTCGGAACCGGTGCGGGTGAGGGTGCAGCGGGCGCGAGAGATCGCAACTCGCCGTTTTCAGTCGGAATCTAGTTTGCGCTGTAATGCGGAAATGCAAAGCAGTCATATTAACAAATGGTGTCAGTTGGATGATGCTTCTCGGAATTTATTGGAGATGGCGATTCGGAAGTTGGGGCTGTCGGCGAGGGCTAGCGATCGCATTTTGAAGGTTGCTAGAACTATTGCTGATTTGTCGGGGGATGAAAGCTTGAAAACGAATCATGTGGGGGAGGCGGTGCAGTATCGGACGATCGATCGGATGCAGTAAACAGCGGCTACAAAGACACAATACCCCGATACCCGACTTTTTAAATAAGTTGGGAATCTAACAGTTGATTCGGCGATTTAAATCATTTCTAAACCTACGAAGTCCCAGCAAAGAGGGACTAAGGGGTTAAGGGGGTATTTAAGCTCGATTGATGTTGTCCAATTATTTAATTGAGCCAGTGACACGCCCCGATGTTCCTATGTTTATTGTCTGATTGTGTGCTGCATGGTGCCAGGAGCACTTGTGACAGTTGCGTAAGTTCTGTTAGTGTTAGATTGGAGGAGGCGACAGCAAACCGAGGCAGCAGTTAAAGTGGCGATCGAGGAAGCTTTAGACCAAATGCCCGAAAGCTAATCAACAGAAGTGTATCAGCGCAAATATCAAGAGTTTTATCAGCACGTCTACGAATCTTATTCTGAGGCCACACGCAGTATCTATACCACCGCAGCTTGAAGCTGGTGTCAATGCCACCCACCCCCAGCTTTTGTCAAAAATCCCTCATAATTTCATCAAAAATTAATCAATTTTTTATCCACTTTTTGTCATTTTTACTGTAATTTATGATACCGATCACCCAAGTTGCGCGAATCTTCACAACGGCAGAATTTTTAATATTTAATTTCCCGCTCTCGCTCTCCCTCGCTCTCCCTCCCTCTTCCTCCCTCTTCCTCTTTCCCTGGCCCCCTCTCCCTGTATCACCCTAAAATTTAAGATTTTTGAGTGACGAATCATGGCACGATCGCAGCGCGTTTTGATACCATGCAATCAAGCGCAAGACAATCAGGGAATGCACTGGAGGTGTGTAAATGGAGCTTTTGGCAGAACAAAAACGGTGCTTGGATTGCTTGGTAAGCTCGATCGAGCAATTGGGAGGTCGAGTAGACATTCCAAAGCTGGAGCAGATAGCTGAGCTAATCATTCAAACGATGAGAGGGCCTTGGCGCTACTTTCACACGTCGGAACACATTTTTGAGGTCGGGGGGTCAGTCGATCCGATCGAGGTGCTGGCTGCGCTGTTTCACGACCTCGTGTACGTGCAAGTCGATCAGGGCGTTAGTTTCAATATTAGCAGCGCCCTTTGTCCTTTTGTCAAAGAGGTGCGATCGCAGTTAGTTATTAGAGATGAAACCGAACTGCCCGACGATGCCATGTATCATCTAGTGGCCTCAGTCTTTGGGTTTATTCCCGGCAAGACTCTCTCTCCGTTTGCCGGCCAAAACGAATTTTTGAGTGCCGTTATTGCTGCCAAATGTTTGGAGCCTTTTTTGCCAGCTAGTACGATCGCTGAGATAACAGCTTGCATTGAGGCTACTATTCCTTTCCGCCCGGTTTCGCCCAGTGGTTTGAGCGCGATCGAACTTTTGCACGAGCGTTTGGTAAGTATAAATCGCGATTTTAACTTTGGATGGAGCAATGGCCAAACCGTAGAAATTGTCAAGCGGGCTGTCAGGTTAGCAAATAGAGATGTCGAGAATTTTGCCTCTCGAAATTCCTCTAATTTCTTAGACAATACCTGGAATTTGATGCCAGAAACCAACCACGAGTTGACCAATGTTAATTCCTATACTGTTGCCGGATATCGCAGGTCTCTGCAAAAAATGGAAGGATTTTTGAACTTCCTCAAACCAGAACTGGTTTTCCAGCAGTTTAGGCAAGAGCCGGACGATGAAACCTACGCTAACCTGATTGCCCGAACTCGCAAAAATATCGAAGTTGCTAAACTTTATCTGGGGGTCAAGCTAATTACAATCGCCATTTTAGAAGCTCTTTCCTATCGTTTGGGGCGCGATATTCCGCTTTCAACTATGATGGGAGAATTACGCACACCAGGATTTAAAACCTCGGTTTTGGAGGATTACTTGCCCAACCGACAGAGCGCCTACCCCTTAGACAGTCAGTTGCAAAGAGAAGTTTTAGACCTGCTAGAAATAGGACGCAATCAAGAATCGCGCTATGATATTAAAAACTCCCCGGTTTCTACGTTTATTATCAAATCTATCGGCTTTGCTGAAACAGAAAACTTTTTGAAGAAAGCTCAAGAGTTTTTTGCAGATCCTACTTCCTCGGAAGAGTTTCTCTCTTACTGCGCTCCCGATGTCATCGAGACCATCTCCTCCGGCGTGATGAAACTCTTTGACAGCAGGAAGACGGCTTTAGGGAAAGTTAAATTAGTTCACCAAACTGTTTCTTAGGATAGGTTGGCACAATCTTAAAACGTTTTCCATCGCACAAACCCGGTTTCTTAAGTTCAGCCACAATGTCCGGTTAGTCTGAGATGTTGCACCATTCTCAATAACGGGATCTGGGGCCTGTTCCACAAAGAATTAGTTTTCTTTTGGGGAGTAGGGGTTGGGCAGGAGATCCCGCCTATAGCAGGCTTATTGATAATGGTGCAAGATTTCAGTTTAAACCATAAAAAAAGTCCTCTTTAACTAAGATGTTGCACCATTTTCAATTAGCCTGTTCTTGAGAATGGTGGCAGATATCAGCTTTAAAGGACTTTAGCTATGAGTCTGAGGTTTGAACCTCTGGCGGACTAATTCGACATCCAACTTCTATTGTGGTGAACCAGTCGCACCCTCTGCGCCGGAGTTGCTCTCAGGTACAGCGGTATCCGTAGGATTAGAATCGCTCCGGCTTTCGGTATTAGTTTCGCCGCTCGTACCTGCTCCAGGAGCGCCCTCATCTTGAGTTGGAGATGGAGTAGCTGAACTCTCAGGTGCTGGAGTTGATGGAGTGGAATCTGGCTCATTCTGCGGAGTCGGAACCGTAGTATTGGTATTACTTGAGGGCGAAGATGGAGACGGCGCTGCTTCCTGAGCGGGTGCATCTTGCTGCTGTGAATTTGGAATTGTAATATTGATATTGGGAGCCGGACTTGCTTGAGGATCGGGATTTGCCTGTTGAGCTGGACTTGGTTGAGGAGCGGGATTTGCCTTTTGAACAGGAGATGGTTGAACCGGAACCGGAACAATCTTTTGAATGATCGTTTTTTCTCTCTCTATAGTCCGAGTCGGAGCTGGTGTTGCTGAAGGCTGATTCGCTTTCGGTACAACAATCACAGGAGCAGCAGTAGGAGTAGGAGCCTCCTCACCCCGATTGAAGTAATATACACTGCCCAGAACTAAGCCTGTCAAAGAAGCAAGAAGAATCCCTAACAGTAACCCGCGACCAGCATTCTGGTTGTCGCGGACTTCTTGGACTCCCAGTTGGCGGTGGTTTTCCGCCATTTCACCCTGTACATAACCTTGGTGATGAGCTGCTTCTTTAGAAGGCTTCCCCGTTGTACTCGGAACACTTGTAGTAGTTCGCGTTGTACTGACGTGACCGTTAGTTGCATCAGTGTGAACTTCTTGATGAATTTCACGGCTAGAGCTATTTTCTTCGTTAGGTTTCATAATTATCTTCGCCACAACTATTCAAAAAATATTTGTCTGTAGGAGATGCTCTGGTTTAAAAACTTGAGCTAAGCTGTTGAGCATTTAAATCGCTTATTTCGATTTACTGTCAAGATTCAAGTGTAAGCGTTGGGTGTTTTGCTCATGAGTTTAAATGCTTAACAGCTTTCGGCTTAGGGAGTTTAGAGAACTTTTGGTTTTTCCTTCATTTGTATCCAATCTAACTCGTTAAGGTATTAACCAGGCTCTACCCCCAGAGTGATTCCCAAGTCCCCAAAGGCATAGGATTAGCCGGACTTCAACAAAGAATGTCGGCTAAATGAGTTATTTATAATGCTTGCTGTGCAAGCATCATAGCACTCCTAAATGAGTCGTAAAAAATTACGACTCATTTAGGAGTGCTATATTTATAAAGCCCGTTTGTGCTTGAAATGTGTTTAAGTCCGGTTAGATAGCCACAATTAAGTTTTTAGTAATAAAGACAAGTTTTTTCTCATCTATCAAGAGAGGATAGTCGTACTCACTACCAACAAGCTTTATTAGGGGATATTAACCGGACAGGAGCCTTACTAACAACTGAATTTTTTTATTCTGTTCTTTCAATGATGATGGTCATGTGAGCTACTAATGCACCTATCGCTCCTACTGCTGCAATGACTGGAAACAAGGCCGCACCGATGACTCCACCGACTACTCCCACCGTCAGAGGAACTTCTACTAAGATCCGTCCCTCTTCATTTTTGATAATGATGCGGCGGATATTTCCTTCGTGAATCAATTCTTTAACTTTAGTAACCAAATCGTCGCCATTAATTTTTACCTCCTCGACGCTAACTTTTTCCTGAGTATAAGCAGGGGTTTCTAAAGGAGTCGTTTCAAAATTAACCTCAGCAACTTTTTGGGCAGAAACTTTTTCAGATACAGGTATTGATTCCAGCTCTCTTGTCCCAACTGGTTCTTGTGCGCGATCTGTAGGTGTGTCCATTTTTTGTTTTCCTTTTAGGTAAAAGTATTTTTGTATAGAATTAGATTGAAATATAACATGCAACCTTTTTTGAATCAATCATTCTTTTGGGTGATCTTGCTGCTGCAGTCGTGATTTTCTGAAGGTATGATGATGAAAATTCTCTCACTCTCTCGCTTGTGGGCTTATCCCATCTGTCCCTATCTCCCTGTGCCGTTTAGTTAACTGTCTGCTTCTGGCCCTCGCACCGCCTAACCATTGAAAAACTTTGAATCCAGACAACGAAAGGATGAGAGCGACTTTCACACTCTCTGAGCCTCAGACTCAACAGGTGTACAGGTTGAAATACTGACATTGTACTGAAAGTACGATCGTCCCGCCGTGTATACAATTACCACCTCTAGTTCGGGAAACCGCACATGGAAACCGTCGTTTACTTTCTTCATATGTCATTTCAATTTAGCTCAGTGCGATCGCCCAACCAAACCCCACCCCCCGAGGTTCCTCAAATCAACATCTTAGAGTTTCTAATGAGAATTGCCTAAAATCAAGGGGGAGGAGAAATAATAATGATCGAAATATTATGGCAACCAAACCAACTTCCTCAAATTGATGTTGAAGCTGGGGAAAAGTCGGGTAAAATAGAATTATTTCTTTCTGCTTCCTCTTGATTCTCCGTGTCGGATTTGCCAGCGAGAGAGTTTGAATCTCAAGTTCGTGGCCCGACGGTACTTTTGTGGAAACTTTTAAGGCACATTAAGCGGATGTGTGGAATGTGAGTTTGAGTTGCGATCGCACAACTTTAGCATCTGCCAGGAAAAATTTCGTCGGTGAAGCTTGGGAGTGTCGATGTGGCTAAACTATAAGCTGCCGAACTTGACAAATTGCTCGCCATCGGCTCTCCTTAGGTCGGAGACTACCTACAATACAATCTTCGGGTTGAGTACGATCGGCATTTGTGCAAAAAAACTGACAATTGAGATTTATTAGCAATTGCCGGAAACCTGTTTCGCCTGAATTTTAAAATCGGGCTATCTGTTGCGGATTTGTCGCTATTCTTGTCTTATTGTAATATAATTTTACGCAAGGGGTAATACGAAATGTACTGCCACAGGTCGCAGATGTCTATCAATCTGAACCAAATTAATGTCATCAAACATTAAAAATAGTTATGACTGTTATATTCGGATTAGTAAAATCTTGGATATATAAAATTCAATACATAGTCAGGTTTCAAAGGGGTGTCTGCTGTTAAATCAATCTAACCTGCAATATGGTTTCGGAGGACAACAGCACGATTTAATAAAAAAAAATCCTGCTGAATTAACTCGATTCGAGGGAGCAGAGGGAAGTTGATGAATAAGCTATAAAAAGAGTTGAAAAAGCCGTCTAAATAGTAGGCAAGACTCCAGCAGCCAACCGCAACTGCCAATTACCAAAGGAGGGAGCAGTGTATGAAACGGACGGGTTGAGTCCCCAGAAATCGCCGCTTGGTTTGCGATCGACTCTACAGGAATTAACTCTGTACGACTTTCTCCTAGAATCTGAGTGTCCCGGGGACGAAGTTGCTAAAATTTTTCAAGCAAACCCTTTAGTTCCGGGCATCATCATCACTCAGCAAGGAAAGTTTATAGGGATGATTTCGCGGCGGCGTTATTTTGAACACATGAGTCGCCCCTACAGCTTGGAGTTATTTTCTCAACAGCCTTTGTTCATACTCTACCGCTTTACTAAAACTGATATGTTGGTTCTCGATCGCGAAACCTCAATTATGACGGCAGTGCGGCAGTCTTTGGAGCGATCGCCCGAACTAATCCACGAACCAATTGTAGTACAAGTAGAACCCGAAATTTACAAACTTTTAGACGTACACCAACTGCTCCTTTCTCAGTTGCAAATTCACGAGTTATCAACCGTGGCGATGCGCGAGTCGCAAGCGCAATTGAGACATCAAGCCCAACAGCTCGAACTTGCCCTGCTGGAACTTCAGCGCACTCAAACTCAACTAATTCAAACAGAGAAAATGTCTTCTTTGGGGCAGTTAGTAGCAGGAGTAGCTCACGAAATCAACAATCCGATCGGCTTTATTTATAGCAATTTGCACCACGCTAAAGAGTACACGCAAGGTTTAATGCGGATGCTCGACATCTACCGACAGCACTGTCCCGAACCCATCGCAGCAATTGAAGCGGAAGCCGAAAAAATCGAACTCGATTATTTGCTAGAAGACTTGCCGAAAGTCTTAAATTCTATGCAGCAAGGTGCAGAAAGAGTGCGCGACATCGTTTTGTCGCTGCGGAATTTTTGCAGATTAGACGAAGCTGAAATGAAGCAGGTCAACATTCACGACGGTATCAACAACACGATTATGCTGTTGCAAAGCCAGCTTAAAGGGAAACCGGGGCAGGAGGCGATCGAAATTCACAAAGAATACAGCGACTTGCCGCTGGTGCAGTGCTATCCCGGACAGCTCAATCAGGTATTTATGAATATTTTACTTAATGCAATTTACGCTATTGTTGAGTCTAATAAATACAAAAATGTCGATAAAAAACCCCCTAAAAATTCCCACTTAGGCGATCAAAAGCAGTCTTGTACAACGACTCAATCCTCACTTTCTAAGTCTAGCCGCCTGATTCCTACGATTCGGATTTGCACGGAGTTAATTGAGAAAAAAAAGGTAATAATTAAAATTTCTGACAACGGCCCGGGGATGACAGAAGATGTTCGCAAGCGGTTGTTTGACCCTTTCTTTACTACTAAGCCTGTCGGCCAAGGAACGGGTTTAGGACTGTCGATTAGCTATGAAATTGTTGTCAACCAACACGGGGGGGCATTGAAGTGCTTTTCGGAACCGGGCAAAGGAGCAGAATTTGCGATAGAAATTCCACTTCAACAGTCTTCCCTAGCACATATTTTGCCTCGCTTTGCGTGATAGAACAGATGGAAGATGGAAGATGGAAGATGGAAGAAGCAATATAAACTTAGGGACTCGGCTGTTGAAACCGCAGGGTAAACGCATCTTAACTTTAACCCAAAATATGCTACACTTAGAGCAGACTAATTTTCTATGTAGTTTCTTGTAGTTTGGTGATGCTAAGTAGTTAGACAGAATTAATTACACAAATACATAGTAGAATGATATTCCAGGCAAAATTATGAGTTAATTACAATTTCATATGATGTTTCTCAGGGAAATAAATCCTATTTCGTCTAAATTGCTAGAGCGAATTTATCGCCAAAGCAGACATCATTACGTCACGCGAGCACATTGCGTCATATTAGCTTCGCAAGGAGTAAAAAAAGAGAGTTGATGAATATTTTTAAAATAAGTTATAAGACCCTCTCTAACTGGTTCAATCGGTGGGAACTTGAGGGAATAGTAGGACTTTATATAGCAAGTCTATTTGAGTCATGAATGTAGAACTACCTGAAACGCTTGTGATCATTGAATCGATTGTTTACAAATCAAATGGTTTTGCTATAATAAACCAGGAAGAGGTTCTAAGCCACTATTTAACACTTCGCAAAAAGCCCAAATTAAAGAGTGGGCTAAACAAGAACCAAGGCAATTAAAAAAGGTTAGCCAAAAAGTTCAAGAGACCTGGGGCATACGTCCTAGTACAAACACAATTCAAAGAATACTAAAAAATCTGAAGATGAGTTGGCATCTCCTTCGTAAAAAAGTGGCAGGAAAGCCTCCTTCCCAGGAAGATCAAGATAAAAAGGCACAATTAGAAGAATTAAAGCGATTGGATGATGAGGGTCAAATTGATTTATATTACTTGGATGAAACGGGATTTTCTTTGATTCCTTGTGTTCCCTATGGTTGGCAGGAAATCGGAGAATATTTAACAATTCCTAGTCGTAGTCAGCGAATGAATGTACTAGGAATCCTGAAGCGAAATAACCATCTTGAAACTTATATTTCATCTCAAAGTATTAACTCTGATGTGGTTATTGCCTGTATTGATGCTTTTTTCCCCACAGTACATAAGCCAACGGTGATTGTCACAGATCAAGCTTCTATTCATACCAGTGATTCTATTGTCTACAAACTTGAAGAGTAGAAACAACGTAATATTACTCTTTTTGAGTTGCCTTCTTACTCTCGTCAACTAAATTTAATTTAAATTGAAACTTTAGGGTGGTTTATCAAGGATGAATGGATTGATATATCTGCTTACAAAAGTTGGGAAACTTTTGTTGCATCTGTGGAAAAAATCTTGAAAGAATTTGGAGAAAACTATGTAATTAATTTTCTTTAGCTACTTACTAAAGGTCAAGAAACTCAAGCCCGGTGAAGCTGACCTTTCACCCAGTGTGACGCTATCTAAAAGCAAAGATCCCAACTTTGTTCGTACTACCGTTTACCTCCCCAAACTTCTGCACCGCCAACTTAAATCCGCAGCAGCACAATCAGGTCAGGAAATGAGCGAGCTGGTGGAGAAGTCGGTCGCTCAATACCTCCAGCATTTGAATCCCGACGACAGTCTGTAAACATTTAAATATTTGAATGTTTAACCATTTAAACCTCTAACAGCGAAAAGTACACAATTCCTCGCTGTGGAGCGCGTGCTGCATTCATTGGATTGTGAGGCTGCTCATAAGCTTGACCTGGACGATGAGAAGGGGAGCGGCTGAGAGTGAGGAAATTGTGGCAACGGGGGACGATCGCCAAGAGTGTTGGTAGGGATATATTAGCGACTTCAATCTAACTGCGCCCTCACCGCCCTCTCGGCTTCCTCAAAGTGGTCTTGAGAAACCAAGGGTGCAGCAACCCAAACCAAGCACCAGAAAACCAATCAGCGAGCGCCATTAATAACTTAAATTCTCAATAAACTGACGACAACAATTTTTACATTTAAATCGCTGTTTCCCCTAATAAGTCTTTCCATTTTTAATAAAAAACTCGTTTTGACAATTAGGATATTCCATACTTTTACCTCGGAAATTTATGTGGATTTAATATTAAACCATTACTGTACATCACTACCAAAGCATTTAACTACTTGCGGGACATATTAGTAGAGCAAGGATTCCTCGCCCTACTAAAAGCTTTAAAGCAGAGTAATTGCAGTCGATGCCGGAGCGCTGATCGAACCTGGGCCAAAGCCCAAATTCACCACCCCACCAGCCAAACCAGGAAGATTGTTAATCGTCAG
Source organism: Microcoleus sp. Pol7_B2 (assembly GCF_036701035.1). Classification (NCBI taxonomy): domain Bacteria; kingdom Bacillati; phylum Cyanobacteriota; class Cyanophyceae; order Oscillatoriales; family Microcoleaceae; genus Microcoleus; species Microcoleus sp. Pol7_B2. Next base: position 34,445 of record NZ_JAUBQB010000077.1, read on the forward strand.
ACTAACGCTAGTTTGACCGGGATTAAAGTTCACCGTGCCTCCCGAAGGATTCACAGCAAATGGACTAATGTTGTAGTCTATGTTGTTCACAGGTTGATCACCACCAGGGGCAACAATCAAATAGTCGATCGAAGCCGAAACCGAAGTATTGCCAGTCCGATTAATCGTAAACTGTCCAGAACCACCATTAATAATAGGATCGGGAGATGAACCGTAAGAGAAGAAAGTCGGAGGCACAGCAGTAGTATCAATATTAGAAATCCCTTGATATTCAATATTCCGCACTAGGTAGTCGGAACCATCGTTTTTGAAGGAGGTGGCCGCGTAGGCAGCGGTGGGGCTATCGTAGGCTTT
>NZ_JAUBQB010000078.1:0-34797 GCF_036701035.1 Microcoleus sp. Pol7_B2
TTAAATCCCGAGGGCGCGCATCAGCAAATAGCCCAATCCCCTAATTTATTATTCCGACAATAAATCCGCCCTGCCTCTCAAATTGTGGGATGGGCGTCCCGCCCGTCCCCTCTCTCTTGTGTGGGATGGGCGGGACGCCCGTCCAGTTTATTCTCCCAGCCGGCGACGCACTCCCCCGCTTTCGGTCAATCTCATGCAGCCGAAAGGCCCGATCGCCCGTAAAATGCTATCAAAGGGATTTGGCAAGTAGCACTCATCCCAATCATCTGTTAACTTGGAGATATTGTTGTGGACTTATCGCTAATTCCGGCCCAGCCGAAACCAGGACTGCTCAACGTCCTCATCGAAATTACCGCCGGTAGCAAAAACAAGTACGAATTTGATAAAGACTTACAAGCCTTTGCTCTTGATCGGGTGCTTTCTTCCTCAGTCCAATATCCGTGCGACTACGGCTTCATACCCAATACCTTAGCCGATGATGGCGACCCCCTCGACGGCATGGTGATGATGGATGAGCCCACATTTCCAGGGTGCATAATCGCAGCCCGTCCGATCGGAATGCTGGAAATGATCGACGGAGGCGACAGGGACGAAAAACTCCTGTGCGTTCCCGACAAAGACCCCCGCTATGCTCACTATAAGTCCCTCAAAGACGTAGCCCCCCACCGCTTGGACGAAATAGCCGAATTTTTTAGAACCTACAAAAATTTGGAGAAAAAAGTCACGGAAATTCTGGGTTGGCAAGATGTTGATCAAGTCATGCCCTTAGTGGAAAAGTGCATCGCAGCCGATCGCAAATAAGCCCCTAGCCCGCACTCCTCGACTGCAACCCGACTAAAAACTCAGGGGGCCGAACTTAAGGCGATGCTGCACGTGAGGCGATGCAGTCGAGGAACGGGTAGCTAGAAGGCTAAATCCGTCGTGAATGCCGAGTCACCGGAACGGCATTCCTGAAAACCCCGTCCCGGCCCCAATCTTGAAAAAAATACTACTCCTAGAGTAAGATGAAGCGCAAATTCTACCCATGGGGAATGCGTTCTATGTTTGAGGAAATTTTACCCGAACAACTCTGGTTCGGCGCTATCTTAATCTCAGAACACAGAACACGCCGGGCAGCCCGCATGATGCAAAAAATAATCTCTCAAGCGTGACATCTCCTACACGAATCGGTAAGGTTGATAGTTCTAACAGCCCAAGTATTAGGCACTCGAATAGTTTTCCGATCAAGGGCTTTATTATAGTACAGATTGCTAATCACTAAAAAGTAAAAACTAAGATTTCAACTCCCAAGTTCCTGCCGCCAAAACAAAAAAAAATGCCAGATTCCGCACCCTCTCTACCCAATCCACAGCCTTCCGATCACAAAGCCACTATGGACAATAGTCCTTTGACCGAGTTTGTCGTTCAGTTTTGGGGCGTGCGGGGCAGTATCGCAACCCCCGGCACCAAAACACTGCGCTACGGAGGCAACACCTCCTGTGTAGAAATGCGCTTGGGCAAAAAACGCCTGATTTTTGACGGCGGTACGGGCCTGCGAGTTCTGGGTCTAAACTTGCTGCGGCAAATGCCGGTGGAAGCCCATATGTTTTTCAGCCACACTCACTGGGATCACATTCAAGGCTTTCCGTTCTTTACTCCCGCCTTTATCCCGGGGAACTGCTTTCACATTTACGGTGCGATCGCCCCCAACGGCACTACCATCAAACACCGTCTTGCCGACCAAATGCTGCACCCAAATTTTCCCGTCCCCATCCAGGTAATGCAGTCAGACCTCAAATTCAACGATTTGACGCCTGGGGATATTCTCGAACTCGACGATGTGAAAATAGAAACGGCATTGCTCAACCATCCCAACACTGCGATCGGATATCGAGTCACCTGGGAGGGACACACGGCGGTCTACTGCACCGATACAGAACATTTTCCCGATCGCCTGGACGACAACGTGTTACACCTAGCTCGCAACGCCGACGTGCTGATTTACGACGCCAACTACACCAACGAAGAGTATTACGACTTCAAAACCCCGAAAGTCGGCTGGGGACACTCGACTTGGCAAGCAGGAGTAGAAATAGCCAAAGCTGCTGGAGTCAAAAAAATCGTGATGTTTCACCACGATCCGGGTCACGACGACAATTTTCTCGATCGTACAGAAGCAGAGGTGCAGGCAGCGTTCGCCAATAGCTGCTTAGCCCGCGAAGGCATGAGTATACCTGTGATTTAACCAAAAATAAATTCAGAATTATGAAACAGGAAAAACCCCGCAAACGTCGCAGAGTAGGCTTGCGGGGGCTTTACTCAACGTTGCTAGTGTTGATAATTATTTGCTGTACCTGCGGCGGATGGGTTGCAGCTCAGACTGCCTACTCTCGCACTCCCGCGCGACTTGCTCAGGTGTCTTCGATCGAGGATACTGGTACGGTCGATCGCATTCCCGAACGCTACCAACTCGGACAGCAACTGTACTTAGAAAACTGCGCCACCTGTCACATCGCTTTACCGCCGCAAGTCTTACCTACAGAAACTTGGCGCCGATTGCTGCAAGATTCCCAACACTACGGACAAACCATCAAACTGCTAGTAGACCCGCCCCGCCTGCTAGTGTGGAACTACCTGCAAACTTTTTCCCGTCCCCAAGCCAAAGACGAAGAACTCACCTACCGAGTCGCGAGTTCTCGCTATTTCAAAGCACTGCACCCCAAAGTCAAAATGTCGCAACCCGCAAATATCAGCAGTTGCGTTACTTGTCACTCCGGCGCATCTCAATACAATTTCCGCAAGCTTACCGCCGAGTGGGAAAACTCTCCATAGCAAAGATTAAGTTCGTAATTATATCCGAGTGCGATCGTCTCGCACTAACCAGAAAACGGCGATCGCATTCTGAACTAGAGACTTATCTCCAAGTGTGGGTGCGATCTTTCCATTCATTCTTACTGGGCATCGCACCTTACAAATAACCTTTGGCTTTACCCTCATCAATAACTCTGACGGCTAACGGTGAAGTTGTGCCACTGCCGCTCACGTCTGTTGCCAAACCGACCAAACTTGCTAGTCGGTTCCAACCGAGTGGTTAGCTGCAGCTTTAGTGGCATACAAGTAAAAAATCTGTGCCTTTAACTACTTTTTGAGCAATTGTTATGATATCTTAACTTTAGCGGAGGCTAGTTCAGACAATTTAAGAAGCCTGGTTATCAAGTAACCTGATTTATGATTGACCGTAAAAAAATTCAACTGAAATGGGAAAGTTATTGGTTTAAAACCTTTGGGAGATGGCGATCGTGTCCATTGAGCTGCCCCATAGACAGACCTCATCCTCGGCATATTTTTTGGAGTTTGATTGGCAGTTTTTTGGCAATTACTGCAACGTCCTATCTTGCTCTAAAAACTAATTCTCCTTTACTAATGGCTCCGTTTGGCGCTACAAGCGTTCTGATCTTTGGTGTCCCTGACAGCCCTTTGGCTCAACCCCGGAATGTCATTGGGGGCAATTTCTTAGCTGCTCTCACCAGTTTAATGATTCTGCATTTTCTCGGTTCTTCTCCCTGGGCGATGGGAATGGCTGTTTCTAGTGCGATCGGAATTATGCAGATTACCAGAACTCTACATCCGCCTTCGGGAGCAGTTGCCTTAGTCGTCATGATGACCCAACCAGACTGGAAATTTTTGCTAACACCTGCTTTTGAGGGCTCAATAATCTTGGTCTTGTGCGCCGTCATCTTTAATAATTTAGCGGCCGAAAGGACGTATCCCCAGCACTGGTTATAGCATTATCTCTAATTCTCTCATCCTTCCCTCGGGAGCACTACCCAAAATCGGGATGCTCCCTCGATTCTGACTTCCATCGGACTTCTTTCTTCCATCCGTTACATCCCGATCGCGTGCTTGGTTGCCGAACTTCCTTCTGCTAGATCAATCAAAAAAAACGGACGGATCGGGGGAAGGTCGAGATCCCTTTTGAAAGCGTTCCCAGGACTCCTTTAACTGAGCCGGCGCTGGATATTCGCGATCGTAAACCACCAGCACATTCGTCAAATTCCGCCCCGGAGGCAATAAAATCTCCCCTTGATGAGCTAAAGCCACCGAAGCGCCCCCGTCCAAATTCATCGCTTCAAAACAGCCGATCGCTTGCATAACTTTAGCTTCTGCTTCCAAAGACAAACTATCAAGAAAAGTAACCAAAAATAACTTATCTCTGGAAGCCGGAAAGCCGATCGCCGTTCTCGAACCCACGCCCAAAACATGAGAATCTTTAAAACCTTCCGATAAAGGAGACAGCCAAACTTTCCCCCCTTTAACCAATCTCGGCCCGCAAGTCAGAGAAAACCAATGTTGACTCCAATCCGGCTTACCTTCGATTCTAGCCGTCACCATTTCCAATTCATTTCCCGCTTTAATTCCCAAAGTCGTGCCGTAATTTTCCCATCGGCTGTATTTCAGAAACTTACCCGCCGCCACCATATTTCCCAGCACAGATTTCTGCTCATCTTTACCAAAAAAAGTCGCGTTAGCAACAACAGCAGCCCGGTAACGCGCCACCATATTTTCAAAATGTTCGTCGCCCCGCGTGACTTTAGAAGTATTTGCAAAATCTGAATTATTAGCTAACCCAATTGTGATATAAATTTCCGGGTCTGCGAGGTCAATAGTTGTGAGATAAAAACTTGCGCCATCTACATTTTGACTGCTGATTTGTACAGGTTTTGCTTGCTTAGCAGAACGTTTGATAATTTGAGGTTGAGACGGCTGTGCAGCAGGAGAACTTTCTGGCGATTTTACAATTGGATTACTCGGCAGAGGTTGATTGGTTTTTGCCGATTTTACAAGAGGATTGCTAGGGAGAGGTTGAGGAGTTTGATTTAATTGTATACTTGATAAAAAAGCGAGTGACTTTTGCCACAGTTGACCCGCGAGAGTCAAGAAACTATCTCGGTTTTGGGCGATCGCAAAATAGTTAGCCGCAACCCGCGCCAAAGCTATACCCGTTAAAAATAAAAAAGTGCGCCGCAGCATCGGGCGACAACCTTCAGACTGTTTGCGTTTAGACATAAAAAAATCTCAGCTAGGATAGCGAACACTTTCCTCTGGCTGTGACTACAATAGGCGATCGCCTGAATTCTGAAACTACCAGTAGCAAGGTGCGGCTAGCGCACCTCACCACGAATTCAAAACTCAAAACTCTTGCCCTAGCCGGTATTCCGCATCCCCGCAGCAATTCCATTAATCGTCAGCAGAGCTCCCCGCAACAATTCACCCTTGCTGTAACGCGAGTGAATCACCCCGGGAACCCCGCCACTACCATGCTGCCGCAAGCGTTTCAGCAGCGAAACCTGCAACAAACCCAAAGGCACAATCGTCGCATTTCGCAACTGCACCGATCGCTGCAGCGATGGATCTTCGTCCAACAAACGCTGGTGTCCGGTAATCGTTAAAACCAAATCGCGAATCAAATGAAATTCGGCAGCAATTTGATCAAATAAAGCCTTAAAACGCTCCTTATCAGCAGGCAAAGCTAACTCCTGCACGTAGTGTTCTGCAATCTGCAAATCCACCTTAGATAAAGTCATTTCTACCTTAGAAATTACCATTCTAAAAAACGGCCATTTTAAGTAGAAATACTGCAAAAGTTTCATATGTTCTTCCGGTTCCTCCAGCAAAAACTCTTGCAAAGCTGTGCCGACACCGTACCAAGAAGGCAGCAAAAAGCGGCTTTGAGTCCAGCTAAACACCCACGGAATTGCTCGCAAACCGCTGATGTCTTTTTTGCCCCCGCGCCGGGCCGGACGAGAACTAATTTGCAACTGGCTGATTTCTTGAATCGGGGTAACTTGGTGGAAAAAATCGACTAAATCCGGCTGTTCGTAGATTAAATGGCGGTAGTGCGATCGCGATCTCGCCGATAACTCCTCCATAATCTCATTCCAAGGGTCGATACCATCAAAACCAGTGTGCAGCAAACTCGCTTGAATTACCGCCGCCGCCACCGTTTCCAAATTGTAAAGCGCCAACTCCGGCAAAGAATATTTAGAAGCCAAAACCTCGCCTTGTTCAGTAATCTTAATTCGCCCGCTAATACTCTTTCCAGGCTGAGCCAAAATTGCCTTGTAAGCAGGTCCGCCACCGCGCCCTACAGAACCGCCTCTGCCGTGAAAAATCCGCAACTCTACATTGTAATTTTCGGCAACCATTTGCAAAGCCTTTTGAGCTTTGTGGATTTCCCAATTGCTGCTGAGGAAACCCGAATCTTTATTGCTGTCCGAATACCCCAGCATCACCTCTTGCAATTTGAGAGTTTCGATGGGAACTTGGATATTTTCTTCGCTTTTTTCCGCTATTTCCTGCGCGTATCCTCCTGCTAGCAAAGCTCGATAAAGCGGCAGATCAAATATTTTTTGCATTACTTCCGGCGCTTTTTTCAAATCTTCCACCGTTTCAAACAGGGGAACTACTTGAATGCTGCTAATTCCTGTAGCCGGATCGTAAAGTCCTGCTTCTTTTGCTAATAGCAAAACCGCCAGCAAATCGCTGACATCGTGGCTCATGCTAATGACGTAAGTTTCGCAAATTTCCTGGCCAAACTCCTGCTGCATTTGCCGCAATATTCGGAAGGTATTGATCGTCTCGCAAGTTTTGGGAGAAAAGGGCAATTCTGCTGGAATTAAAGGGCGGCGAGTTTGCAGTTCCGTTGCAAGCCAAATAATTCGATCGCATTCCGACATTTGATTGTAAGGCTTGGGCAAAATTTGCAAGTATTCAGCAATTTCGCTCAAAGCGTCGGAGTGTACTGTTGACTCTTGGCGGATATCTAGGTAAGCCAAATTAAATCCGTAAATTTCTACTTGGCAGAGCAGATTTTCCAAGTCCCGACAGCTCAAACCTGTTTCCACTAAATTGTGCTCGATGAGCTGCAGCTCGGTCAAAAACTCAGCGCCCGATCTATAAAGGCCGGTCATTCCGGGATTTTCCGACAAAGCTTCGCGTTCGCGCTGCAACTCGTCTCCTTTGTAGAGCCGCCAATTACGATCGCGCGTATTTTCCAGCCGCTGCAGCACGTAGGCCAGCTTCAACCGATAAGGTTCTTGGCGGTAGCGGATCGCCCACTGCTCGTAAACCTCGGGGAATTCGGATCTGTCGCGATCGAGAGATTCAAGCAATTCCGGCAGCACGTCGCTCCAGTGCAGCGACAAACTCAAAAGTTCGTTCAGCCGCTTTACCGCGCCGATGTACTTTTCTAGCACTAAGTGGCGCTGATAGCAAGCCGTTTGCCAAGTAACTTTCGGAGTCACAGAAGGGTTGCCGTCCCTGTCCGATCCCACCCAAGAACCGAACTTGCAAAAATTGTAACTAGGCGGTTTCAGATAAGGATAAGAAGCGTGCAGAGCTTGCTTTAAGCGGTGGTAGAGTTCGGGAATAGCATCAAACAGAACTTCCTCGAAGTAGTGGAGAGTGTATTCCACCTCGTCAAGCACAGTCGGCTTGAATTGGTGCAGTTCGTCAGTGCGCCACCAGAGGCGAATTTCTTCCATCAGTTGCTCTTGGAGAGCCGCCGCTTCCCAGCAAGACACCGGGTAGGGGCTTTGAGAGTCGGCCCCGAGTACCTGAAATTTCTCGTCAACTTGGTCTAGCTGTTGGAGAATCTTCGCCATTCGTCGCTGTTTGGTGCGGATCGTGTGGCGGACAATTTCCGTCGGGTGAGCGGTGAATACCAAGCGGATGTCTAACTGATCGATCAAGCGCTGGATTTGCTGGCTGGGTACGTTCAAGCGCAGCAACATCGGGAACAGTTGGTGAAAAGTGCCGGCATCTCGGGTGATCGTCTCGCTGCTGTCTGCCTTGCTCAGAGTCATTTGGGCCGGGCCAGGGCCTTCCCGGTGGCGGGGGCGATCGGGGGCATCCGTTGCTTGTCCGGGCAGCTTAGAAAACATCCGCCCACCAGCATCGTTGCTGCTAGCGTAAGCTAGCTGTTGGTCTCGCTGTTCGTAGTGCTGTTCGACAATGTTTATCAACTGAAAATACAGTGCAAAAGCCCTAGCGGCGCGGATGGCGGCGTTGAGGTCGAGCTTTTCGATTAGCTGTACGACATTCGACTCGCGAAAGTGAGTGGCTTGTCCCTCGGCGGAATTGACCGATCGCATTTGTTGGAGCAAATCCACCAATTCCTGCCCGCACTCCTGTCGCAGCACCGATTCCCACAAGTCCTCTACTACTTTGAGGCGATTGCGCAGAAACAGGTCTGATTTTGAGTAAGCGGGAGAATGGGAAATAGATGTTGCATCAATAGCCTGTTCTGAAGACTGGAGGACTGAACTCATCGGGCTGTTCCTCAATAGCTGCGGGTGTCAAGAAAATTGTATGGTTTAGTTTCGCCTAAAACACTTTTGTTTGCAGTCAAATTTGAGACAACTTATTGCAACGTAGAAAGTAGAAGGCACTTATGTACAAAGTATAAGGAAAGATTAATTCTTAGGCCACAGATTGTACCTATTGTCAAGCCTTCATATCAGTTGAGTGGCGATTTTAGATTTTAGACGATCGGCGTCAGACGTTCGGCGAGCGATCGCGTCGAACACTTTGAGATTTACTCCCAAGATGACTCTGGGAAGTTGAACTAGGGTCGAAAATTTTTATCTCTCCCCGACCGGAGTCGGGGGCTAGTATCCGTTTTTGGGCGGAGTCAAAAAATTTAACTTCTAGCTGCTGCAGCATCATTCCTTGGGCTTTCTAATGCTGTGATTGAGGAAAGTTGAGCACGGGAAGGCGCGAACCCCGAAAGACTTCTTCGCTTTCAACGCCGATCGACGCAACAAACTCAGCAGCAGCTTTAGCCACCACCAACCCGCCCAGCATAGGTAAAGCGACCAAGCTCAATAAAATGTCTGAGGGAACTGGCAACTTTGGACTCTCAGGTGTTTGATTTTTGAGCAAGTCTTGGTTTTCCGACGGCATAAATTCCTCCTGTGTCAATCCATAATCCCCAGTTTACAAGCCAAATAATCATCTTGACCGCTGCTTTCTGACTAATGACTTCTGAGATCAAATCCGGTGACATCCGACGAAAGATATCCTGCAAGCGATCGTCCCCGCGTAGCCAAGTCTATAAATATCTTGTCGCGAGATATTAAGCTCGCACTCGGAAAAAACACTTTGTATAAAATCGGGATACTCCCCGAATGCTATCGATCATCGTGCGACTCTCTCCGCGTCGTAGCCCAACGAAACCACAGCACTACAGTCGGAAAATAATAGACATTTCCAGAAAAGCCAGTCTTGAACAGGCATCCTGCCTGTTCCACAAGAATTATGAGAGAGGTCTAATTATTATTCGGATGCAAACGGAAACGATATGACTAATGACGAATAACTTGTTGCTTAGCTTAATTTGGACCTATCTGTGCCAAAATGTCGAGGTATTATCAAAAAAATATTCCCCAACGGCTCGAAGCCGAGGGGATACAAGGCAAGACACTAAGTCCAGCGTGGCTTAAACCAGACAAAACGGTTAGGCTCGGCAAATCAAATAATTGTCTGTAAAATCTGTAACTGTGCTATTTCTAGAAAACAAAACCAGCTTTGGCAAAATTTAGAGTTTCATGTTGAATGCGAACGGGAGCATATTGGCAGACAATCGATCGAGCGCGTCGCAGTGGGCGCAAGAAGCTTTAGGGCTTCCCGAAGTTCAAGTACAAGCGCGTTTGCGGGGAAATCACCTGCACATTTTGTGCGAAGCAGCGCAGTGTCCGTCTCAAGAATTGGTGACGGCGAGATTTACCAACGCCCTCGAACACACAGATTTAACGCGACTGCTGCCCGATCAACCTAAAATTTACCAGTTGTTTCTGTGCGGCCGCAAAATCGGTTCCCGACAAAATGACTGGACAGTCCGGCTCGATTGCAGCAGTCCCAAGCGACAGCAACAGCCACAGCAACCGGAACCAAAAGTTGCCGAAGTGCCGCCGCCAGCGAGTTCCCCCGAGGAAGCGCCCGCAAGCCCTAAAAGAGGCGGATTTTTCGGCAAATTTAAGAATGACAACCAGAAACTCAAACAGACACCAAAACCGGTAGAAACAGCAGCCAACCCGCCGCAAGTACGGGAAGAACTGGATTTTGACGCCGAAAGTCTGCCCATCGCCTCCCGCATTCAATACCCAGAAGCTTTTGAAACTTCCCCCGTGACGATCGACACTTCGGCTGCTGCGACGCGGGAAGCTTTTAGTTCCGCCGTTCCCCCGCAGCAGAAAGCGAACCGTGGCGCGGTGGCTTTGATTCAATCCCCCGAAGCTGACTCAGGCGAGGGCGATCGCGATGGAACATTGACGGTTTCGCCGGAAACGTTGGCGCGCCGGGGCTATCCAGATGCGATCGCCAGCTATCTCAGCGAAATTATCGGCCCGATGGGAGTTTCGGTGAAAGTCAGCATTCGCGAAAAAGAACTCAAAACCAACCGGGAAACCCTGCCGGTGAATTCACCGGAAAATATCAAACTCAAGGAACGCCGACTGCTAGTGCTGTGCGAGTCAGCTTACAGCCCAGACCCCTCATTGCTGGCCGAACCCATCGCCGGCAGGCTGCGAAAACTGCAACTAGAGGATTTCCGGGAAGCCGTGATCGCCAGCCAAGTCAGCGGCGAAGCAAAGCCGGATTGGCTGCTGCGGGTGGATTTGACTTCGCCGGACAAAATTCTCAAGGAATGGGCCAGGTGGGGAGACGTACAGTCGATCGCCAAACTGCTAAATCAACACTTGGCTGCATCGAGAGTTGAAGTGCGGGCTACCCTCAAAGAAGCAACCCTCCACCTTTTTTGCAGCAAAACTGCCAAAAAAGGACAAAAGCCTAAACGGCAAGAATACCCGGACAAGCAGCAAACCACCGACGCGATCGCCCCTTTGTTAGCCTCCTTTGCGCCCCAAGGCATCCGCGCAGCTACTATCTACGGCGTAGAACCAGCCAAGGACTCTCAGGCGGCGCCGGAGTCCCCCGTGTGGATAGACTGGGTGGACTTGCCTGCAGCCCACCACCCCGACTTGGCTGCGAACGCTAGAACGCTGGCGATCGAGGGCGACCAATTGGCTCTGACTTTTTTATTGAACAGGTTGCTTAACCCCAATCTCAGACGCAAGCTGGAAACAGGAGGGATTCGGGCTGTCGTGCTGCAAAAAGCCAACGTGCTGCACGTCATGACAGAAGCTCTGACTTGCCCTTCTCAGTCGAAGGTAGGCCCGCCGGTGGCGAAATTTTTGCGGCACTTACAAATTCCGGGAGTGGCAGGGGTGCGAGTCTACGGACGGCGCGCCGGCCAGAAACTGCCCCTGTGGCGCTACGCAATCGACCTCAGAACCGCTGTTGACGAGGAATCAGCGACGGCACCCGCACCTGATCCATCCCAAGTGGCTGTGTTGGAAAAGGAACCGGTGCCGGAGTTTGCGCCGGCGGAGGATGGGAGTTTTTCGGGTTTGGGCGACAATTTGGTGTTCGATACTCCGATGCCCAACTCCTGGCGGCCCCGCTTCAAAATCAGACTCCCCGGATACAATCTGGGCGAGCAATTAGTTCAAGCTGCGGTGCAACCCCTTGTCGCTTCGGGATTGTTTGTTCCCAACGATGGTTTATCAACGAATACTGCTGCGCCGGGGGGCGTGAGAGCCGATCGCGCCGCGGGAATGGCTTTGATTTGGGCGATCGCTGGCTGTCTGCTGACTTTCAATACCGATTGGCTGCTCGGTCTATTTCTGCAATCTGCGACGGTCAGTCAAGCTCCTAGCGCCTCCGAAGTTTGCAGTGGGCCCAATTGTCAAAATTCAGCTCCCAAGGCTTTGGGCGACGTTACAGCCCGACTTCCGAACGAAACCGCGAACCCCGCTCCGCCTTCTGGGGAGGTGAACTTGCCTCAAATTCCCTTGCAGCCGTCGCCGGAAGCGAACCAGCAAGAGGTTTTTAATGGCTCTGGGTTTACGAAACCGGGAAATACTAGCGTTCCTGTAGCTGATGTTTCTGCTCCTCCGGTGTTCCCAACTTTGAGGAGCGAGCAGCTTGACGATCAGATAGCGCGCTATCAAGAGTACATCCACCTGCACAAAAAACCGCCGGATATTTTAATTGTCGGTAGTTCGAGGGCGCTGCGGGGCATCGACCCGGCGGTTTTGGAAACCGCTTTGGCAGCTTCGGGCTACCCGGGGCTGAGGGCTTACAATTTTGGGGTAAATGGAGCTACTCTCCAGGTTGTAGATTCGATCATCCGTCGGATTTTGCCACCACAACAACTCCCGAAATTGCTGGTGTTGGCGGACGGGGCGAGGGCTCTCAACAGCGGGCGGCCGGATTTGACTTTTAGTGCGATCGCTTCTTCGGAAGGTTACAGGCAATTGAGCCGGGGTAGTTTTCTGATCCGCACCAATCAATTAGAATCCGAAACATCGAACGAAAGCGCCAACAATCCCGTGGCGACTGCGACTGAATTGGTAAACAATTTGGGACAAGCTCAAGCTAATGTTCAGCAATTGGTGAGTCAAAAGTTGGTGGAGGGTTCTGCAACTTACAAAAAGCGCGATCAACTTAAAGGGTTTTTGCGATCGCTCGCCAATCCATCAGCCCCTGCTGCAACCGAGATTGCCCAAACGCCAGCCCTGGGTGAACAAACAACGGAAAATGCCCAGCCAACTGCTGCGAGTAAACCCGTCAGCGAGTTTCAACCAAATGGCTTTTTGCCGATCGATATACGCTTCAATCCCGAGACTTACTTTCAGAAGCACCCAAAAGTATCTGGTTATTACGACTCCGACTATCAAAATTTTAAATTGATAGGTGAACAAGCTCTAGCACTCAAAAATCTGATCGAATTTACCAAGGTTCGCAACATCAATCTCGTGTTTGTGAATATGCCTCTGACTGAAGATTATTTAGACCCGGTGCGGACAGGTTACGAACAAGAATTCCGGCAATATATGCAAGAATTAGCAGCTCAAAGCGGACTAATTTTCCTAGATAAGAGTTTATTGTGGCCCCAGGCGCGGGAATCTTTTTCCGACCCCAGCCACCTCAACCGTTACGGGGCTGTTGCAGTTTCTAAGCGGTTGGCTCAAGATCCCATGATTCCCTGGCCCGCGAAACAGTAGTTTTGACTTTTGAGTTTTGAGTTATTTTAGAAGTTAAAGGAACCCAGCGTGCCGAGTGGGCCGCTGCTCTTTCAAAACTATTCTTTCCTGCGGCTAAATACTGAAAATGAAAAGATTGATATTTCCTGAGACTAGCAAAAATACACAGATAAAAAATAATATAAAAAATCTGCCTGTGATATTTTTTATATTATCTTTAGCATTTTTCTGTTTCAGTTTGTATAAAGGTTTCTTTTTACCTTTAGCTTTATCAGCGGGGCCGCCCAGCAACGAACAAAGTAGCGAACAGCAAACTCTGGCACCCTTTGAAGAGGTTGTCAAAGACGCGCAAAAGTTAGAGGGATTATTTACTCTGTACCGCAATCAAGCAACTGATAAAGTATATCTGGAAATTACACCGCAACAATTCAACAAAAAGTTCCTGTGCTTTGTGACATTGGCATCGGGTTTGGGGGAAGCGGGCATTTTGAGCGGAATGCCGATCGGCGATTTCTTGTTTCAACTGCGGCGCGTCCAAAATAACGTGCAGTTTGTGATACCAAATATAAATTTTCGCACAAGTCAGGGCGACCCGCAAGCAGGTTCGGTAGCACGGGGATTTAGCGAGTCGATTCTCTATTCTTTGCCTCTCAAAAGCATTCATCCGCAAAGACAAACTCTGCTAATCGATTTAGGAGATTTGCTGATGAGCGAAAAACGCGATTTACCTGGGGTAAAAGCGATTTTGCCGATGCTTTTGGGCGCTTCTTACTCGATCGATGCAGACAAGTCTTCTTTTAAAGATGTTAAAGCGTTTCCGCTGAATGTGGAAATTGCTTCTGTCTATGGTTTTTCTAGCGATAATGACAGTGAGCTTAACTATTTACCTTCGGTTCCTGACAGTCGGGCTTTTAACCTCCGCATTCACTACAGTTTCTCGGAAGTGCCGCTAAATAACGGCTATCGGCCCAGACTTGCGGACGAGCGAGTGGGCTATTTTCTTACAGCATATAAGGACTTTTCTGACAAGAGCAGGCGGGAGCCTTTTGTGCGTTATATCAATCGCTGGCATTTGCAAAAGCAAATCCCGACAGCGCCGATGTCGCCTCCGGTACAGCCGATCGTCTTTTGGATTGAAAATAATGTGCCTACCGAATACCGAAACGCAATTCGTGAGGGGGTTTTGGAGTGGAATAAAGCTTTTGAAAAGGCAGGTTTTACTGAGGCAATTCAGGTCAAACAAATGCCGGACAATGCTAAATGGGACCCTGCTGACGTTCGCTACAATACTATCCGCTGGTCGAGTTCTTTTGAGCCTCAGTTTGCCGGCATCGGGCCGTCTCGTACTAACCCACTGACGGGGGAAATTTTGGATGCTGACATTCTGTTGGATGCTAATGTTGTCCGGGAAATCAAACAGAGTTATCGGTCTTTGGTGGAACAAAATAGATCGCTATCTAAGAGTTTTCAAGGACGAAACGGTTCTAATACCAATCCCTGTCAGTTTGGAATGTATTCTCGCTATTTAAATGTGCTAGAAAATGGGGATTTAGGAAAAAGTAGCGGGGAAAATGATCGAGGTGGAATTGCTGAGGATTTGCCGACTTTGGTAGAAAGATACCAAGAGCAAAAACGCTCGCCTTTATCGCGGTTGATGTCGAGTTCGGATATGTGTTTTGGGTTGGAATCGAGCCGCCAGTTTGCGATGGGGGCAATGTCGATGGATCTGTTGGAAAATGCAGCGCCTAGCAGTGGGACGATTGACAATTATGTGAATGAATATATCCGATCTTTGACGGCGCACGAAGTCGGTCACACTCTCGGTTTGAGGCACAATTTTCACGGGAGTACGATGTTGCAACCGGAGGATTTGAACAATACTCAGGTAACTCGCACGCAAGGTTTGGTAGCGTCGGTGATGGATTATGTGCCGATTAACTTGGCACCGCAGGGAACTGTGCAGGGCGACTATTTCCCAACGATTGTAGGGCCTTATGACGATTGGGCGATCGAGTACGGTTACAAGGTAATTGGCGGCGTAAACCCTAACAGCGACTTACCAGCGCTGCAACAAATTGCCAGCCGCGGGGCCCAAGCGCAATTAGCTTACGCGCCGGATGAGGATTCTGTTGATATTCTCGATCCCGCGGCAAATACCTTTGATCTCAGCGCTAATATGCTGAGGTATTCGCAATGGCAATTGGATAATGCTAGGGCGATGTGGAAGCGTTTAGAAAAGCGAACTCCGGTTGGGGAAGACGGTTATAACGAACTGCGGGTGATGTTTGATTCGGTGTTCGGGTATTATCTCAACCAGGTGATGAATGCTACTTTGTACGTCGGCGGGCAGTCGTTTAATCGGATTCGCCCTGGAGATACTAATGCGAAGTTGCCGTTTGTGCCGATCGAACTTTCTCAGCAGCGAGAAGCTTTAGCAACACTGGAAAAGTACGTTTTTGCGCCGGATGCGTTTAGTTTTGCGCCGGAATTGCTCAACAAATTGGCGCCTTCGCGCTGGGAACACTGGGGAAGTCCGGCTTTGGTGTTTCCTCTAGATTACCCGATCGGCGATCGAATTACTTTTTTGCAGCGGTTTGTGTTGCGGGTTTTGCTATCTCCGATGCGCTTGGCGAGGCTGCGGGATGCGGAGTTAAAATCAGCGCCGGAAACTGCTTTGAGGTTGCCGGAAGTGTTGGATACTGTGCAAAAGGATATCTGGCAAGAGGTTTTGCAGCCGGAAAAGAAGATGCAAATTTCCACTTTTCGGCGTTCTTTGCAGCGGGAACATTTGGCTATTTTGATCGGAATGGTGCTGCGAAAAACGAATGTTCCAGAGGATGCGCGGAGTTTGGCTTGGTACGAGTTGCGGCAGTTGCGGGAGGGTTTGAGCAAGAGTATTCGGAATTTGGATCGGAATGCGGATGCTTATACGCGGGCTCATTTGGAAGAAACGCGCGATCGTATTTCTAAGGTTTTGAATTCGCAAATTCAGTCGAATTAATTTGGGGGCTCAGAAACCGGGTTTTTGAGGAAGATATTTCGTTGCAGCCCGCAGATTTGGTAAAAAACCCGGTTTCTGAGAATCTCAGTCAAGTTAAAATAATAGCGATCGCCCATCAATTGACAAAACCTCCGTTATCTCTGACTTTAACCAAGGCGATGGTGGATTGCTCTCGTAATCGATGAAATAATTGTATGCCAATTGCTCGTACAGTTAGTCAACTAACGATTGCAAGTCTAAT
Source organism: Microcoleus sp. Pol7_B2 (assembly GCF_036701035.1). NCBI lineage: Bacteria > Bacillati > Cyanobacteriota > Cyanophyceae > Oscillatoriales > Microcoleaceae > Microcoleus > Microcoleus sp. Pol7_B2. Next base: position 16,328 of record NZ_JAUBQB010000078.1, read on the forward strand.
AATTTGCAAACACTAAACTTCTGTCATCGCAACCATTTGAGCGGTGGTTAATACCAACTGAGGAAACGTTGGAGAAACAATAATGGCTTCTCCTTGATATCGCTGTGCCTGATATTCACCATCGATTAAGCGGTTGATGGTCACTGTAGACTGTTTTGGAGAACCAATATACTGAACGCCTCCCAACCCTGCATAATCAACGATCCAATACTCCAGGATTCCTAAAGTTTCATACTCATTCAATTTGATGCGGTAATCATCCCGCCAATTCGTACTGACAACTTCGATCGCCAAGGGAGGTGGAATATAGGCAGCAGCAGAGGCAGAACTTTGACGCATTCTGACCCATTCTTCCTTGGCAAACACCACAATGTCGGCTTTACGACTCGATTCACTTTCGCCCGGGCCAGCGTTCAATCTGACTTGTTTACTTTGTCGAGGAACGTAGGGAAGGTTCAAGGATTGGCAATGATCTACCAAGAGACGACATAAACCATCGACGACATCCTCATGTTTGGCTGTGGGTTCACTCAGGGGCATGGCAACTCCATTGACTAGCTCAAATGATCTGCCGGACTCGTCATCCCAGTTGAGAAATTCCTCGAAGGAAAGGGTTTTTTGGGCGATCGCAACCATTGATATTAACCTTTGGCGTAGGTTGGCTCTCTGTTGTCTTTTTCTAGCTTAACGTGAGGTAGAGAGATAGATCGCTGCTCTTGTAGGGTGCGTTAACGAAGTATACCGTAAACTTTGACACCTCTTCTCGGTTTTGCTGCCCGCGTCCTGGTTTGCAGTCTACGAAACCTAATGCTTCTGTGTCGAGAAAACTGGTGATCGCCGCTGTGATTGGATATTCAATTTCCGCAGCACGCGCGATCGGAGCCGCTTGAATTCGTTCTGACAAGCGTCTCAAAATGACTGCGACATCAGCAGGAGAAAGTTGTTCTTGAAGTTTGGCTTGCATGGCATTCACCTGTCATTAATAAGCGAAATAGAAGCGTCTCGTCGGCGATCGTACAAACTCTGATAATCTTGCCAAGTCGCAGGTAAGCGTATTACAGAACCCGCAGCCCATTAAATTTTTTATGGTGAGATTAGGGCAAGCATAATCTAAGCTCACTTTTGCAGCCATTGATTTTAATGATAACAAGAGTGGTGTGGGCGATTGCTCCTGGTTTTTAGTCCAAATTGGTGATGAACTAATACAGTTCAGTTAAGGCTAAAAATTAAAATTCACCTAGGTTGGGTTTCGTTTCTCAACCCAACCTAGACAATTTTATTTCGTTGTTAGGCATTCCGGGTATGGAATTACAAACGCTTCTGACTTACCTATAAGGAATTTGATATTCAAGGCAAACAGGATCTACTTGTGTTTCAGAATAGATCATTATTTCTCCCTCCCAAGTCATATACTGATAACCAGGAGTCTCCAAAATCAACTCTGCATTCCCGTTATGACGGTGGAACTTAATATCAGGTGTTTTCTGAGAAAACTCATTCTCAAAGAATAGAGGTGGCAGCTTACTGACTCGTTGTGCAATTGACTCTATATCATATTGGGATGCGGTATCATTAACAGCGAGATCGCGAGGCAATTTTTTTCCGTGAAGCTTACGAACCGTACTGGCAATTGCACTTCTCAAATGATCGCCAACTCGGTAGAGATTTGCAAAGTGATAACGTAGGTCACGATTTAAGGAAATAGCGGTTGTACCATCGCGATGAATCTCACAATCAGGGCCTATACGTCCATTAGGTTGCATCCCCTCTAGAAAATACCCAACAATCCGAGCATTTTTGGGAAAAGTTTGAATATCTTTATCTACAGTACGTGCAACTATGCCACGTCCCCTTGAGTACATCATTATAGGACGCAATTGACCACCATTGTGTTTAATCTTATTAACAATAGGAGCAAATGAGTCTCTGTAGTCATTGATTGCGTTCCGAAAATCCTTATAAGCAGGATGCTTGACCTTTTCCAGCCAAGACTCTACAAATTTTTCTTTGACCAGGCTAGATGGATGAATAACTTTAAGGATACGGTAGCAATCATCAAGGTGAGATTGTAAGGCGTGTAGTAATTCTTTTTGTAAATCAGGCAGCTTCTTTAAAGGATAATCAAAATGTCCATCAGCATTAAACAAAGCCGTAGAAATCTGATCTATTTCATCCAGAACAGCATTGAAAGACTGCATTACTTTCTGTATCGAGAGACTGTAGATTGAGAACGGATGCCGTTCGGTGTGCTCGTTATGATAGGTAAAGCTTTCATCGAGAAGTTTTAGACAATTAAATGCTTTAGGGTGTAAGTTGCCATCTCTATGTGTTTTACGTTCGAGCTTCATAGGATCATAAGGGAGTCAAGTTTGTATTACAAATGTAACACATTGACTGTGAATTAAGGACTGCTAAACCCAAAGCCTGCCTCAATCCACACAACTACTTGCTTCCGGCAATAACTACGGTAGCGGGCTTTGACAAATTCGATCGGCCTCCACCACCCTAAACCGTTCCTCAAATTGCAATCCTTCGGTCTGTAATAAATTCAACAATATTGATGCTGGTTCTTCCGGCGTATGAGGACGAAACCGCAAATAAATGACACCTCTTGGCGATCGCAGCCGCAAGCGATAAATGAGTTCGCCGTAATCGCGATCAAACGTAAAAATCACCCGTTTCTCATCCACATTAACTTGCCTCAGCAAACAGTAAAGGCGTGTAAAATACGTCTTCCTTGAGGCACTCGGCCGCGAAAGCAAACACCGCTTGGATAGATTCAGGATTAAGCGTTGGGTAGTTTTCGATAACTTGTTGCTGCGTCCAACCTTCTGAAAATAGCCCTAAAATGAACTCCACAGATATTCGTGTTCCCTTAATTACAGGCTTGCCAAGCAGAATTTTAGGATTTGAGTGAATGTGTGCTTTCCAGTTCATCACCAGTGGGCCTCTATAGGGTTTTCATCTATTATGAGTATAGTTAAAATTCTAAAATTTATCACCGCAGTAATATCTATTGACATTGGTACGCTCATTACACGCACTCCCGGACTGCATGGTGGATGTCCTCACATCGTCGGTAAATGCGTTACCGTTCGCCGGATTGTAACCTGGTACAAGCGAGGATTGACTGCTGAAGAGATTGGCGATCGCATCCGACATCTCACCCTCGCCGAAGTTTACGTCGCACTCACCTACTATCATGCCAACACCCAAGAACTTGAAACTTATTTGCTCCATCAAGCAGCAGAAGTTAAGCGTCTTGAAGCTTGGCACAGCACCTTTGGTAAATATGAAATGCTAAGATAATAAATAATACATCGCCAACAGAAAAATCTTCTAGATAAGCACTATCCTCAAACTGGGAAAGAAAAACTGATTTTTACCGGGTAAATTTAGCGGGTGTAGGAGCAATATCGGCAATGAAGTAAAGTTTTATAACAAAACTCAACATCTGTGCTTCTTGAGTAAACCGTAAAGTTCGATCTCTTCAAACTGCCCTCGGTGAAAAACACGCTGTTTTTGGCTACCTTCCTGCGTCATTCCCAGCTTTTGTAGCAGCTTAGCCGAGGCTATATTCCGCCTGAGACAAGTTGCATAAATGCGATCGAGCTTTAATGTTTCAAGTATTCCAGACTGATTTAGTGTAATGGATTCGTTTTTTTTCTCAAAAATGATGTCTGCTAACACTGCAAAAAATCATTACTTCCGATGGGCATTGTTCTGGGCGTTTCTGGGTAGTTTAGGAAGCTTGGCGGTGTTCCCTTATGCGCTGTCTCTGAATCCGGCACTAAGTCAATTGCCTGCACCACTACCTGTTTTGGCGATCGCCTCCGCCCTGCAAACCGGAATTTTTCTAATTCTCTTTTGTTGGATTGGGCTTCGCCTCGGTAAGTCGATCGGACTTGATTCGCCCATAGCTGGTGCTTTGGTATATCGACAGCCTTTCACGCCAATATCTCAATCTGCCCTTAACACGGCGCTAATTGTAGGCTGCATCGGTGGAATCGTCCTGATTGGATTGAGTTTAGCTTTCCAACCTTGGATGCCGCCCACGGTAACTCCAACAACGCTCGAAATTGACCTCTGGAAACGCATATTAGCTTCCTTCTACGGAGGCATCACCGAAGAACTCTTGCTGCGACTGTTCGGTATGACATTGATTGCGTGGCTACTTTGGAAAATTTTTGAGCGAGACAAACCGCAACCCTCTACATTGATTTTTTGGCTGGCAATTGTGGCGGCGGCGATTCTGTTTGGTGTGGGTCATTTGCCTGCCGCTGCCAATCTCTGGGGACTAACCCCGATCGTCATTTTCCGAACGATTTTGCTCAATGCCCTCTTAGGGATTCCCTTTGGTTTTCTTTACTGGCGTTGGGGATTAGAATACGCTATGTTATCTCATTTTGTGGCAGATTTGGTACTGCATGGAATTGGAGGAAGTTAGCAGGATATGCAAACAATGCAATGGTACAACGAACCTTTACAATGGCATGAGGATAACGATGTTATCCATATTACCGCCGGGGCAAAGACTGACTTTTGGCGGCAAACTCATTACGGATTCATTCGCGATAACGGCAACTTTTACTACCGTCAAGTTTCAGGCGACTTTACAGCAGAAGTCAAAATTACTGGTTGCTATCAATCGCTGTACGATCAAGCAGGATTGATGATTCGAGAAAGCGAAAATATCTGGCTCAAGTGCGGCATTGAGTTTGTTGAGGGAGTGCAAAACGTGAGTGCGGTTGTGACACGAGACTATTCCGATTGGTCTGTTATTCCACTTGAAGTGCCACCTGTTTCCCTGTGGCTGCGGGTAAAGCGCCGAGCTGAAACGGTGGAAGTGCAACACTCTTTGAATGGGTCAGACTATTCAATGATGCGATTGGCATATCTAACTGAGTCACCAATCGTTCAAGTTGGGTTAATGTGTGCGGCTCCCCAAGGTGAAGGCTTTGCAGTCGAATTTGAAGGGTTTAAGCATAGTAAGCTGATCTAATGTGGATGGTAAAAAAACCGATTTATGCGCGACTCCATACATAAAAATAAAATTAGGGGTGAGTGCTTTTCACTTACCCCTGCCATTCATTTTTTGGGCGGTTTTGAACCACCTTAATACACATTGTAGCACTAAATTGCTACAAAAACGATGCTATTTATCCTAAAAATACTTGTCGATGTGGAGGGTCAAAATCGTGAATACTCCCAGCAAATGACCTGCGCTCATGCAAGCCAGAAATGCTGGTACGCTTACATTGTTGAACAAAGAGGGGAAGGGTAAAGGCATTTTCGGCCCGACGTGGGGATACCAAATTCGGCGGCTGAGAACTAGCAATGCTAAGATATTACAAACAAACATCACTATTGGTTTTTGCCAATTTCCTGATGCTGTGTCAGCTAGAGTCGATTCTACTACTGCCAGTAAATTTGAGTTAATCATCGTTGATGCTCCTATTTTTCATAAATTATCAGAAATGCTCGATGAGATTTCTTGCCCAAAATACAGCAGGGGCGATCGCCTTTACGCAATAAATATCTGTTGCTGTGAATCTTCACCGCGCCAGCGACAGCGCCCCCACCCCTAATCATCGAATTACAGCAAGAAGTCTCTTAATGCCATTCAAAAGTAACGAAAGATACAAAGGGACAAAACCATACTCGCTGCCATTTGTAACTTTTAGCCTGTCTGGCAGTGGTGGCATTGACTCACGCTGCCAGACAGGAAATACCGCTACTCATTACTGAGCAATGTAGGTAGGCAGAAAGTGAAGTATGTCACGGAGAACGCTATATCCAGCGGCATCCCAAAGCAAATAAGCTAAGAAACCGATCATCGCTAAGCGACCGTTCCAAAGTTCTGCTTGTGGGTTGAAGCCAAACAGAAAGGCATTCCGATCTTTTCCGTTGTAAGCATTAGCCGTAGGAGGCAGGTTAGTAGGACGAGTTTCCATGTTTTTACATTCCTTAACAATGTTCGCTTCTCATGGTAGCGACCTAATTTCTGCTTTGCTATCTGTCTCTAGGCTCAAGATACACACAAGCCTAAAGGAGGATTTTGAAACAAAAAATAAAGTGTTAACTTTTGTTGCGCGAGATTTTTCCGCGATCGCCTGTATCTGTAGATACTAAATACAACTGCAAGTTGATATGGCCGCTGTGAAAGGCTCCATCGCCCCGTAGCGACAAACAACGGCGCTGGTGACTCGACAATACTGAATCCGCGAGCTCCTAGACGCAAGAAAATTTAGTAAATTTCAACTCAAAAGCCGAACACATCGCGCGGGAGTTAATTAAAATAGGAGATAAACAGAGTGATCGGGAGAAACAGTTATCGAAACCATCTACGGCAATCTTCAAGGTTTAAAGTCCAGCCAGCTCAAGCAACTCGAAAAGCTGTACCACCAGCGACTACCGGGCGATCGCATCACCACTGCAGAATTCGCCCAGCGCGTCGCGGCGATCAGCACGGAAATAGACAAACCAATCTGCACTTACATCAACCGCCGCGGACAAGTCATTCGCGTCGGCGTGGGTTCACCCCGGCAAACGCAGATTGCGCCCCTAGAATTGCCGCGCTACGGGGGAGGTCGCCTCAGCGGCATTCGCTGCATCGCCACCCACCTGAAGCCAGAAACCCCAAGCGAAGCAGCCCTCACAGCAATGGCAATTCAGCGCCTGGATGCCCTGGTTTGGCTGACACTGAGTGGCGGAGGATTTCAGCGTCGCGGCGGCGGTGCGACTGGTTACATCCAAGAAACTTATCTCGCTCACCTAATACCTCAAGGAGATCAGCCAAATTTTGAGTTCTCTGTTTTGAGCGCTCAGTTAGAACCAGATGCAACTGATGAAATAGAAGAGCCTTCTATTCCAAAGTCACTAATTCAAACTCCACACTTTCCCTGGAAAATATCAGAACCGCTGAATTTGGACGAACTCGCCGACCAAGACTTTCTGGATTTGGTGGAAGGACTCGAAGCAGAGTTTCAAGCAGAGTTTGTCGCTAAACAGGTCGATGCAGACCAAGACAAAGTGCTGTTGGTAGGTGTAATGACTCAGCACATGACTCAGTTGGAGTTTGAGGACGGGCTCGCAGAAATCACGCGGCTGGTTGAAAGCGCCGGAGGTCAGGTTCTGCAAACAGTGCGCCAAAAACGATCGCGCCCCCATCCGCAAACAGTCGTCGGCGAAGGCAAAGTTCAGGAAATTTCCCTCACCGCTCAGACGATTAGCGCTAACCTCGTTGTATTCGATCGCGACCTGGCCCCCGCACAAATACGGAACTTGGAAACTCAGATAGGTATTCGCGTTGTCGATCGAACAGAGGTAATTCTCGACATCTTTGCCCAAAGAGCTCGATCGAGCGAGGGTAAATTGCAAGTCGAACTCGCTCAGCTAGAGTACGCCCTGCCCCGGCTCAGAGGCCGCGGTCAGGCAATGTCGAGACAGGGTGGCGGCATCGGTACTAGAGGCCCAGGGGAAACCAAGCTAGAAACCGAACGGCGGACGATCGCCAAACGCATTTCTCGATTGCAGCAAGAAGTAAATCAACTGCTGGCCCACCGCTTCCGACTGCGCCAGAACCGCCATCATCACGACGTACCGTCAGTGGCGATCGTTGGCTACACCAACGCCGGTAAATCGACTCTGCTCAACCTGCTCACGAATTCCGAGGTCTATGCCGCCGACCAGTTATTTGCCACGCTAGACCCCACAACTCGACGGTTGACCATTCCCGGCACTGTCACCAGGGAACCCCTGTCGATCGTCCTCACAGATACAGTGGGCTTTATTCGTGAACTGCCTCCCGCCTTGATCGACGCTTTTCGGGCTACCCTCGAAGAAGTCACTGACGCCGATGCTTTGCTGCATCTCGTCGATCTCTCCCATCCCGCGTGGCAGAGCCAAATTCGATCGGTCATGAATATTTTGACAGATATGCCCGTAACTCCCGGCCCAGCCCTTGTAGTCTTTAACAAAATTGATGCCGTAGATGGAGAGACTCTCGCCCTCGCCCGAGAAGAATTTCCTCAAGCAGTATTTATTTCGGCCGCCAAAGGTCTTGGGATGGAAACTCTCCGCGACAGACTAGCTCAGCTCATTCAATACGCCCTCTACCCTCGGTAAATACTTAAATATTTCTTTTGAGTAGTTGACATGGGGGAATATACGTACATATACTGAGGACAGATATAGTCGAACTATGAGAGGATAAAAGAGTAGTCAGATTGTGCATTGCAAAGTACAATACAGCAGCTCTATTTTGCGATAGGTAAAATAATTAATTTCCGGAGGCCGCGGTCAAGGTAAAAAGACTCTTTGTTAATGGCTGTAAGGGCTGTTGGTTCAGAGGTAGCAAAAAGATGTTGCTTCACTCTATGCAAACTACACTGCAAACTACACTCGGTGCAAACTACCTGTGCAAACCACGGTACGGGATGTCAAGGTAAAAGAGAATAATTTTATTAAAGTGTTTGGGCACTCACCTCAAGCGCTATACTATCTTTTACAGACGTCCGCCAGAGAATACATCCATTTATTGTAAGAACTCTAAAATCCTTGCCCGTCGTACAGCGCTAATCTCTAGGACTATTTCTATTTTTCGATTTTACCACTGTTTAACTAAATAGTTATGTGTACGCCACTGGCAAAACTAGCAATTGGACTCTCTGCCACAATGGCAACAGCGTTTTACTATCTAGCTGCCGCCCCTCCGGCAGCAGCAGTAGATGTCTGCGGTCCGGGAAATTATTCTACTGCTTGTGCCCCGACGCCGGCACCAAGCCCAACGGCATCCGACCCGCAATTGCCGAGCCAGCGGGGTTTGTCCGAAATATACAGAACCCCACCTTCGAGAGACACAACTTCTATTCCTGAACCGGGTACTGCGATCGCAGTCCTACTGACAGGTGCAGGAATGATCTGTTCGTGCAGAAAGCGAAACAATCAGGTTGGTCCGCAGCGCTAGGCAGGCTGATGACCAACCTGTTTGCCTTTACAATGTCTCCGTTTTTTTTAGCGCGGGTATTGGTTTACTTAAATTTATATAAAAAATTGTATAAAAAATAACTTGACACCTCGCTTGTGCGCTGCAAAGAGAGCCGGATGTTGAAGGAAGAAAGCGATAGGGTCTGCAGTCAGGGTAAAAACAAGGAAGAAGGCAAATGCACTTCCCGGCAAGGGTTTCAGCAATGAATAACCTCCGGTGCAACAGATAAGGTTGCTATATATAATAAAAATTAAAATATAAAAATTAAAATAAGATTGGTTAAGATCCATGCTTCGGACAGTTGTTGATAGCCAACCGTAGAATAAGGGTTGCAAGGCTCCTAGGCAAGTTTGCTACCAACGAAAAATCGAGGGTTTCAGCCTAGAAAGTAAAAACAGTCCGCACTATGGTTAAGATTACAATTAAAAAATATTGTTATTGTTTGAGCGTCCCATGATCCCTAAAGTAGAAATTTACACTTGGAGAACCTGCCCGTTTTGCGTTCGTGCCAAAGCACTGCTAAAGCGAAAAGGGATTGATTTTACAGAGTACGCGATCGACGGAGATGAAGCAGCACGGGCTCAAATGAGCGATCGAGCCAACGGAGGCCGCACCCTGCCACAAATATTCATTAACGACCAACACATAGGTGGCTGCGACGAAATTCACAAACTCGATGCTCTAGGCCAGCTAGACCCGCTGCTAGCAGCAAAATGAGGCATTCCCTGTCGAATTTTCAGTTAGCCCTAATTTTCCTTCGACCAATTCTTAATTTTAATTGACAATGAAATTTGCATTCATCATCGATCCCCTCGCGCGACTAATTCCAGGACACGATACCAGCGTAGCGCTGATGGAAGCCGCTCAAGAGTTGGGTCACGAAGTCTGGGCGACTCAAGCCAACGAACTAAGCGTCATCGGCGGCAAAACCTGGGCAATGCTGAGTCGGGTAGCCCTCACCCCAGTAAAAGTGGTAGATGGACGCTGGGAGGCTGCTGAGGCTTGGTACCAGGTAGAACAGCCTACTTTGCAGCCTCTAGAAGCAATGGACGCAGTATTTATGCGGACAGACCCCCCAGTCAACATTCCTTACCTCTACGCTACTTACCTTTTAGATGGCATCGATCCGGGTAAAACTTTGGTAGTTAACAGTCCCAAAGGATTGCGGGCGGCGAATGAAAAGATGTATGCTTTGCAATTTGAGGGAGCGATCCCCGAGACAATTGTTTCTCAAAACAAGCAAGTAATTCGGCAATTTGTTGAGAAAAAAGGACCAGCAGTTCTTAAACCCTTGGGCGGCAAAGCGGGCGAAGGGATTTTGTTTTTGGAAGCGGACGATCGCAATCTCAACTCCCTGGTCGAAATTAGCACTCAACAAGGGCAAATTCCAGTGATGGTTCAGACCTATCTGCCGGAAGCAAAAGAGGGAGATAAACGGATTATATTGTTGAACGGCAAGCCCATCGGTGCTATCAACCGCATTCCCACTGGCAATGAATTTCGCGGCAACATGGCCGTGGGCGGCAGAGTCGCAAAAACAGAAATTACCGATCGCGAACTGCAAATTTGTGCTCAGTTAGAACCAGTGCTGCAACGGGACGGACTGTACTTTGTCGGCATTGATATTATTGGCGGTTATCTCACAGAAGTTAATGTCACCAGCCCTACAGGGATCAGAGAAATTGACTTGTTTGACGGCGTTAATTTGGGCAAACAAGTAATTGAATGGGTGGAGAAGGAAGAAGGAAGAAGGCAGAAGGAAGAAGGATGAGGGAAGAAGCCAAGCACGACACAGATTAGGACACGGATACACGGATTAATTATCGACCGTGAGGCAGATTTACAGTCGTTAGTTATTTGTTAGTTGTTCCCAATTCCCAATCCCCAATTGCCAATTGCCAATTCCCAATCCCCAATTGCCAATTGCCAATTCCCAATCCCCAATTCCCAATTATTAAATTATGTCAAAAATTGGCGTTGCAGTAGTCGGTACAGGTTTCGGTCAAAAAGTACACCTTCCCGGATTCCAGGCCCATCATCGGACAGAGGTTGTGGCTGTTTATCACCGGAATTTAGACAAAGCAAAGGCGATCGCCTCTACCCACAATATCCCCTACGCTTGCGACTCGATCGCCGATATAGTAGCCATCCCAGAAGTGGCGGGCGTCAGCATTTCCACACCGCCATTTTTGCATTTTGAAATGGCAAAAACCGTCTTGGAAGCAGGCAAGCATTTATTATTAGAAAAACCCACAGCCCTTACAGCAAATGAAGCCAGGGAACTTTACCGATTGGCAAACAACGAATCTCAAACCGATTTTAAAAATGGTGGTTCCAGAGCAATTGCCACAATGGACTTTGAGTTTCGCTTCATCCCCGCATGGCAAATGCTAGCAGAATTATTGGCAGCAGAATATGTGGGAGAAAAGCGTTTAATTAAGATAGATTGGCTGGTGTCGAGCCGCGCTGATGCGAGTCGCCCCTGGAATTGGTACGCGCAAAAAGAGCGAGGCGGCGGAGTTTTGGGCGCGACAGGTTCTCACGTTTTTGATTATATTAGCTGGCTGTTCGGCCCGCCGCAGAGGCTTTCTGGGCATTTGATTACAGGAATTTCGCGGCGGCCCGATCCGAATGATTGGGGAAGTTTAAAATTAGTTGATGCCGATGATTCGTGCACGTTGATGTTGGAATTAGCCGGGGGAACTCCTTGTCAAGTTTGTTTGAGTTCTGTTACTTATCAAGGGCGAGGACACTGGGTGGAAATATACGGGAGTAAGGGTACGTTGGTGTTGGGAAGCGATAACCAGCAAGATTACGTCCACGGATTTCGCTTGTGGGGTTCCCAAGGTGGAGAACCTTTAGCTGAAATCAAAATTCCTCAAAGATTGGAGTTTCCTCAAGTTTATCCAGACGGGAGGATTGCACCGTTTATTCGAGTAGTAGATAGGTGGGTAGAAGCAATAGATGGCGGTAAATCGTTGATACCGTCGCTCAGAGAAGGGGTTTACTCTCAGTTGTTGATGGATTTGACCCAGGAGTCGAATGCTACGGGAACTTGGGTAGATTTACCGAATTTAGATAAATTTTTGGGCACTAAGTAAAAGTGAAGCATCCCAAAGCAATCTCACGCACTCGATCGCACCCCAAACCCGATAAACTACGAATAGATAAACTCAATCCAACCCTATATCCAGAGTCGATAGTTGTGAATGGCGCGCCCTGAAAGTCCTTGCCTCAGTATAGCGATCGCTCGCCTGAGAACCGCTGGGGCAAACCATTTTGCCACTTGGGTTCTACAAGCTCCCTATCCCAGCGGGTATGTTCACCACGACTGTATGTGGCCCGATACCCTCTCCCAATCTTGGAAAGCTTGGCAGGAAATGTTTTCGCCCTCCGGGACAATTCACGAATTGCCCCTAAATCCTGATGGCAGTTTCGTCTCGCCGGAAAACAACCAGAATATACTGGCAGAAACTGAACAACGAAGTCCTCAGTCGCTAGACCTCGCTCCAGCGACGCCCTCTGTGCCGCTCCACCTCGGTCAACGGGGGTGGGGCGAGAAGGGGGATCAGCATCCGCCTCGGCCACCAGCAAGCTACAGCAGCCGCCTGATGCAGCATTTGGGGATTAATCTTTGGCAGTGGCTGTTTGAAGGCCCGATTCAGGGTAGTCTCCAGGAAAGTAAAGGTATTGCGATCGGGCAAAATCTACCCCTGCGAGTACGCATAGAGTTGCGCGAACCGTATTTAATTGCTTTGCCTTGGGAAATTATGCAGCCGCAAGCCGGTCAACCGGCAATTTCTCTGTCGCAGCAACTGCTGTTCAGCCGCACTACCAGCAATGTTGAACCTTTGCCACCCCTCCAGCCTGCGGAGTCACTCAACATTTTGCTAGTTTTGGGACAAGCAGAACCCGGCCGCGGTGCTAATTCCCAATTTTCCAACAGCAATAACGGTCATTTGCAGTTGGGAGAAGAAGCACTCGCCTTAGCGGGCGTTCTGGAAAGTGCTTTTCAAACCGACGACAGTGGCAAATATTTTGACATCAGCGTTCCGACTCGCGTCGATACTCTGATCGAACCTACTCCGGCAGAACTAATTTCTCGGCTGGAAACGCAAGCTTACAACATTCTGTTTTACGCCGGCCACGGAATACCGGGCCCCGACGGCGGTTTGCTGTTTTTGCGGCCGGAAACGGCGATTAACGGTACTGAACTGGCTCAGGTATTAGTTCGATGCCGCGTGACTCTGGCGGTGTTTAATGCCTGCTGGGGAGCTCAGCCGGCGGTGGAGAGGCTGCACTCAACTAACGGCCAGCAACAGGCGATCGCCCGCAGCAGTTTGGCTGAGGTACTGATCCATCACGGCGTGCCTGCGGTGTTGGGGATGCGCGACTCGATCGCCGATCGCGAGGCCCTGAGTTTTATCCAAACTTTTGCCCAAGCTTTGGCCGGACGGATGTCGATCGATCGGGCAGTCGCCGTCGCCAGACAGCAGTTACTAACGCTCTACAAGTTCAATCAACCGGCTTGGACGCTGCCTGTGCTGTATATGCACCCTGAGTTTGACGGTCAGCTAACTGAGCCGGTAGATGACCTCAAAACTGAATTGCCTTTAAATTCTTCTACTTGGCTGGGACGCTTGCCGTCTTGTGCTTATTTGCGGGGGCGCGATCGACCAAATGCCAAATCCACCGAATCGACCAATCAGGTTTGGCCGATTCGCGCAGGTATGGTTCGAGTCGGACGCTGGGAAGAAAACGACGTAGTGATTCGAGAACAGTGGGTTTCTCAAAAACACGCCGAGATTTTCTGCCGAAACACTATCGGAGATAGCCGGGGCGAACCTAGCTACTTCCTGCGCGATTTTTCTCGTTATGGGACTCTTGTTTTGGGGCCTGAGGGATGGCAGAGAGTTCACCACCAAGAATTGTTGCTGCGATCGGGCACTCAGCTAAAATTTGGCAGTTCTCAAGGTCAGATTTTTGAGTTCACTATTGAGGTTGCTAAAACTTCGGGCTACAGTGAGACTGATTGCGGAACGAATTAAGGTGCGCGTGTAGCTAATGAAGGCAAGCGGCGAGTGGCACAGCAAAGTTCTGGGCGTTGAGTCTCCAATCTGAATTTAAAAGAGTTACTTACCACTGATAGCTCCCAACTAGCTCTTGGCACAGTCCCCCTTCTATATTTTCCTTTTCCCCCTGAGGTATTACATCATGGCTACCCAATCTCCTGATTCTGAATATTTTCGCGACTCACAAACTCAGGCCCAGATGGAACTTCTCGCCACAATAGTTCAGACTGATGTTGCTTATCCCTGGAATCCTGCACAGCTTGAATCAGAATCTTATTTGGCTGCCCTAGAGCAGGAATTTGCGCTATCTGATTCCTTCAGCGACAGCGATATTGCCCTGAAATCGCAAGTTTTATTCTCGCAATTAGAACAAGTTTGGCTGACGACTGCTCTGCAAAAGTCTTTGCGCGAAAAATTTGCTCGCGTTCCTCAAGATTTTCTGGGCCGCATCGCTCAAAGCGTGCAAAACGCAACTGTTAAGTATCAATCTTTAGCTGACCAAATGGTAGAGTGCGTGTTAGATATTTTGCCTCAGTGGGCTGAGGAAGATTTGCAGGTGTTGGCACGTCCTTTGGCTTATGCCATGCGAGATGTTGATTCGGAAGGGGGGGAATTGGTCATGGCGACTAAAAGACCTTGGGCCCAATTGTCGGAAATAGAACAAGCCAGGGTTAGTTTGGCTGTCGCGCGCTATGCAATCTCGCAATTAGAAATTGCTGATTAGTTTTTTGATGGCTGGGTTTTTGGGCTGCGATAGCGGTAATTTTTTTAAAATTAATATAAAATTAATCTACCTTTAGTTAGATGTCAAATTCGTCTAATTGTTAAGTCCTAGGGATTGCTATAGTTTGATATAGCAATCCTATTTGATTTGTAGACAAGATAATTTTTTTTTAACTATAGCAAGCGCGCCCGACGGTTAGGACTGAGATGTGGCAGCATTTTCAATAAGCTTTTTAGGGGTGGCGTCCGAGAAACGGCCCACAATAAAAATTTTTTATTGTGGAACAGGCCCGAAAGCCTTTTGCAGCAATGTCAGCAAAAGGTAAGTTAGGAGGTTCTTAATTGCTGAAATCCTTGCCGAAGATTGCTTCTGACTTCTATCGCGACGATAACTAAAGCCTTTTTCCTTCTTCCTTCTGCTATATTTTGCCAGGTTTGGACTCGCTAAGAAGTTTGGCAACAGCAAGCAAGATGAATTATCATACAATGGTCAAAATGTTAAAAAATGTAAATATAGTAATGGGGGTGTGTCGGAATTTTCAACTGAATTAAAAAGTGGACAGCAGGAAACCCTTACTGTTGCATACACGCTCGGAACTTTAAAATTATTTTATGACAACTTCAAGATTTGATATTCAAGACTTGAAACGCCACTTTTGGCGGATTTCGCGGGTGCCGGCGGCAACGCTAGTCGTGTTGGGGGCGATTGCTTTCGCAGGTGCGATCGCCTGGGCCTGGTTTTCAGGTGAAGGTACTGTCAGCGATATTTTTGCCACAATCAACACTTGGCAGCAAAACCCGCCTGTGTTGCTGCAAGTGCCTGCTACGAGCAAGATGTATTTGTTAGTGCCGACTATCGCGCTTGTCTCCGTTGCTTTAGCTGCAATTAAAATTTCGCCTCAACCGCAGAAATGGTCGCGCGCTGTAGTAGTTGCAATAGTTCTGGCTTTAACAATTCGCTACGTTTTATGGCGATCGCTCGCTACTCTAAATTTAACCGATCCCCTCAACGGTATCTTTAGTTTGGGGCTGTTTTTCCTAGAAATGCTACTGGTTTTCAACACCAGTATTCAACTGTATTTAATGCTGAGAATGAAAGACCGGCGTCGAGAAGCCGATCGCATGGCAGTTGCAGTTGAAGCTGGAAACTTCACCCCGTCCGTAGATATTTTTATCCCAACTTACAACGAACCAGCTTTTATTTTACGGCGCACTGTAATCGGCTGTCAAGCTTTAGATTATGCCAACAAAAAAGTATATTTGCTCGACGATACTAAGCGGCATGAAATCAAGTTACTGGCCAAAGAACTGGGATGCGAGTATATAACCAGGCCCGATAATATTCACGCCAAAGCTGGAAACATTAACCATGCCACAGGCTTAACTAATGGAGAACTAATTGTAGTTTTCGATGCAGATTTTATTCCCACTAAAAACTTTTTAACTCGAACAGTTGGATTTTTTCAAAATCCCGAAATCGCCCTCGTTCAAACACCGCAAAGCTTTTACAACCACGACCCCATCTCCCGTAATTTAGGTTTAGAAAATGTGCTCGCGCCGGAAGAAGAAATATTTTACAGGCAAATTGAAATCATTAAAGACAGCGCCGACAGCGTGGTTTGTTGCGGTACATCTTTTGTAGTTAGGCGGAGTGCTTTAGAAACAGCGGGAGGCTTGGTCACAGATTCAATCTGCGAAGATTATTTTACCGGAATTCGGCTGTCAGCAACCGGATATCGCTTAGTTTATTTAGATGAAAAATTGAGTGCTGGTTTGGCGGCTGAAAATATAGAGGCTCATCTAAATCAAAGGCTACGCTGGGCGCGAGGCACGCTGCAGGCATTTTTTATTGATTCCAATCCTTTAACAATTCGCGGTCTCACATTCGTACAAAGGCTGTCTCATTTGGAAGGATTGCTGCACTGGTTTACCAGTTTAACCAAGGTTTTATATCTGTTGATACCTTTAGGTTATTCGTTTTTCGACATAATTCCTTTGCGGGCAAGTGCGCGGGAATTGCTGTACTTTTTCCTGCCGTACTATTTGGTGCAACTTACTGTGTTTTCTTGGCTGAACAGCAGATCGGGCTCGGCTTTGCTTTCCGATATTTATTCGTTCGTCCAGTGTATTCCTTTAGGGGTGACGGTAGTGAGTTCCATGCTGAATCCCTTTGGGAAAGGGTTTCAGGTGACGCCAAAAGGAATGGCGAGCGATCGCTTTCATTTTAACTGGAATTTGGGATGGCCTTTGATTGTCTTGTTCGCAGCTACAGCATTCAGTTTGTGGCACAATTTAAATATTAATTTAGTTAAAAATGTTGGCACCGTACAGTCAATATCAGAAAGTGCAGATTTGTCAAAAGGAATGAGTTTGGGATGGATTTGGAGCGCTTACAACCTGCTGATGATCGGGATTGCATTGCTGATTTTAGTGGATATTCCTAAGCCGGACATTTACGAATGGTTCAATTTACGCAGGGTTGTACAATTGAATATTGGCCGTCAAAGTTTTTGGGGTATAACAACGGTAATTTCGGAAAGTGGCGCTGAAGTTGCTTTGACCCAGTGGCCAAGTTTTGCGGTGAAAAATAAAGGCAGTAAAGAAAGTTTGACAGCAGCAGAGATTTTGCCAAAATATGCCTTTGAGACAAGCTTATCGCAGGGTAAAATAAAAGCGCTCTCTCGCAGTGCGGCAGTCAAAGCAAGGAGATCGGTAGCGCCGTCTGTTATTGAGTTGGACACTGAGCGTCGTTTGGCTAAAGGTTTAATTGATTGCGATTCGGCGACTCTGGAAATTATGGAAGAGAACTGTTTTATTCCTGTGGCTAAAATTGAGTTGGTTAGCGATAAATCTCAGTTGGAGTCGAGTTTTCGGGATGGAAAAAACGGCAGTTTTGTGGAATTTCCTACTGTGCGAATTGCGTTCGATCGCCTGAACATTAGCCAGCACCGCTGTTTGATCGAAATGCTGTACTGTCGCCCGGGCCAGTGGCAGCGGCAGGAAACTCCCGGAGAATGGCGATCGCTGTGGCTGTTGTTGAGAATTGCTTTGAAACCGAGGGCTGTTTTTGAGAGGAATAGGTCAGTTAGGCCGATCGCAGTTTCGCAACTTTAGAGTGAACTTCTCCTAGTTGGGAATTTTTCACCGCTGATATCAGCATTAGAGGGTCATCCTCTGCTGAAAGTGGGGTTGCTGGAGTCTGGCTGCGGCTGGCTTCCCTACTGGCTGTGGCCACTCGATCGCGAATATGAAGATTTGCAATGGGAAGTCGTTGATCGTGTCAAAATGAAGCCATCCGAATACTTTCGTCGCCAGTGCTTTATTGCGATCGAGCCTTCCGAGCCTTATTTAGCCCAAATAATAGAGGCGATCGGTTCAGATAACTTAATCTTTGGCTCGGATTATCCTCACATGGATCATCAGCCCGATGTGGTTAAGGAAGTGGTAGCTCTAGAAGAGCAACTTTCTCAGGAAATTGTGCATAAAAATTGTTTGGGATAACCCTGCTCGTTTTTATGGCTTGGAGCATATTTGTTAACAAACAGGTCAAACGCAGTTACAGATGGCTGTTTGACCATGAGATATCCATCCCCTCTAGCCCCCCTCCCGGGCAGGGTGGATTTATTGTGATCGGATGATTATATAATGGAAGGGGCGATCGTCCCCTAGCGGATCCCGCTTGACCA
>NZ_JAUBQB010000079.1:0-33391 GCF_036701035.1 Microcoleus sp. Pol7_B2
CTACTGAATATGCTTTCATTGGTGTATTTTTTTTAATCTATTCTTATTGTACCTCATAACACCCGGAAGTGCTGTAATGTAATGATTGCGCTGCGGCACTCGCGCCACATCCCAATATTCGGTAAAGCGAGTTCCCAATACATAATCGTTGAGCAGTGCGTAGCAGATGCCGATGATGCCAGCTCCAACTAACATCATGATAACTGTAAATAGTTTAATGCTTTCAGGAGCTTGTTCCGCCACTTTTTCATGGCCTCCGGCTCCGGTAATCATCCCTACTGAAAAATAGAGAGAATCGACAATTGAGATATTATCGTCAACACAAATATAGGTGGCAGTAGCAACGGCAATCATTGCCAGCAGCGTCAGTACAACAATTACTGCTGCTTGGCTGTGCTGCTGAAATCGGCGCAGGTTAGTTAATGTTTTGAGCAGTTTTTGAGTGAAAGTTTTTTGGGGGCTGTGGAGAGTCGGCTGAGTGGCAACAATTAGCCGATCGCCCTGCTGACACTGCCGATCGGCAAGCACCGCCGATACTAAATCAGTTTTGTTAGCAGCCGGCAGATAATAAATCAACATTCGCGATCGATCGTCCCACAAATCGCTCAGTTTTCGATTTTTCCAAGGATGTGTTTCATCGATATATTCTTCGTGAATCGGCCAAGTGCGATCGAACAAACGCAACTGTCCGATCGCCTGACTTCCGAGAGCCGCAAAGGCAAAAACCGGAGCCGCCAACGATGAAACGCTCATGGAAGTGTGATCGGGCAAAGTGTGGTCAATTCTGTCGCCCAAGCTAGTATTGAACAATCTGTTGATGATGCGAATCTGAGGATTGAGAATCCTCGCCTGCATCAAAATTGCCAAATTCACAGCATCATCGTCTGCTGCAATTACTAAAGTGTGAGCGTTTTGAATGCCTGCCGCCAACAAGGTAGAAGCTGCTTGCAAATTCCCGACAACCACATCAGAAGTTTCGCCGCGAATTGGGCGATCGCTAATACCAACAACAATCGCTCCTTGCTGTCTCAACAAACAAAAAATATTGTGTCCCGTGTGGCCCAACCCGCAAACAATGATTCGAGGTTTCATAAAAAGTTATTTGCCAGCCAATTTCGGAGCTGTCCTTGTAGTTTTACTTACCATTGTTGACTGCCCAGGCTTTGCAGAATGTAGCTAAAAAGACTATCTAGGAAACTTGTGCCGCCGTAACCTGGAAGTTTTGAAACAAGGACACGAGACTGCCGTCTCCCTAAAGCCGCGTTCCCAAGTTTTGAAACAAGGACACAGCAGAGTTCTGTACCTACAGATATGAGGTGCAATAACGTAATTTAATATTTGAAAAATATCCGGGTGCGACAGCCCACCAGTAGAAATTGAATAGGTAGGGACACAGCCCTGTCCCTACAACTATGACTTCCTACATAAATTTAGCTGCCTTAGCGGCAGGAGTTATTATGAAATTCACTGCACCCTTATTAGCATCCGCTTTAGTTTTCGCCGGTACTGTCGCCTTTGCAAGCCAAGTGCAAGCAGCTCCAACGAGCAACTGGAATAACACTAGAACAACATTTCAGTGCGTTACTTCCGGCCGCAATTTTGTCACAATTGCGCGGCGGGGAAATGTCACAACAGATCCGATGATTCTGTGGAAATCTACCGAGTTCGGCCGCGAATATACACCTTGGCAGCGCTGCCAAATTGTTTCCAATAGATTGACAAAAGCTGTTGCCCACAATGGCGGAAGATTGAGCAACTTGCAGTTAACAACAGGAATTGTGAATAACTTGCCCGTAGTTTGTTACGTGAACGGACAGGGGCGCTGCAACTCTCAAAATCTGCTGTTCACGCTAGACAAGCGAAATGCTAAAAATCCCGGTGATGCTTTAACGAGATTGATTAATTTTGCCCAAGACGGCAGCGGGCCAGTTACAACGTTCAGAACCGGAGCTCAATCGGCGGCACCGCAGTTTGTTCCCTTTGGAGATATGGTAGATCGAGCTTTTAATTCTCCCAATAAGAAACCGTCAGTTCCTGTAACAAAACCGCAGGGCGATCGGGGTATTTAATAGCCGCGCCTCTAACTTGCACCTGAAAAAATTGGAAACTATTGTGGGGTGGGCTTCTAGCCCGCCCCTAAATATTTAGACTAAAAAAACTATACTGTCACCCCTTCAATTTTCTCATCAGTTAACTCATACAACTCGCGCAACTGCTGCAACTTATCCGCATCCGGCAGCCAAAAACCCCGCCCGTTAGCCTCCAACATTCTGCCGACAATATTGCGAAAAGCTTCAGGATTTGCCTCGCGCAACTTCTGCGCCATCTGTTCATCCAAAGCATAAGTATCAGCAGCCTGATCGTAAACCCAACTATCAGTAAAATCAGCCGTTCCGCCCCAACCAATTAACGCCGTCATGCGCTGCGAAATTTCATAAGCGCCGCCAGAACCTTGATTGACCATCGCGTTAGCCCACTTAGGATTTAGCAACTTAGTTCGATATTCCAAGCGCAGCAAATCTTCTAAATTACGAGGAGTTGTATCCTTAGAAAAACTTTCGACAAAACTCGTATTAACCTTTTTGCCGCGCTGCTTTTCTGCGGCTTTCTTCAAACCGCCAGTATTTGCATAATACTCTTGAATATCAGTCAAACCGTATTCAACAGAATCAATTTCTTGAATTATGCGATCGCACCCTTGCAACAACTGAGTCAAAACCTCCGGCCTCGCTTCCCCCTTATCCTTCCTCCCGTAACTAAAAACATTGCGACTTTCCCAAGTTTTCCCCAACTCATCCCCCGATTCCCAACTACCATCAACAACCCTATCGTTAACCAAAGAACCAAAATCCCCAGCCGGATTAGAAAACAACCTTGCCGAATAATTCTGTACACCTTGTGCCTGCAAAATCAAAGCGTGTTTGCGAATAAAATTCTCCGATTCCGGTTCATCAGCATCCGCCGCCCGCACGAACAAATCATCCAACAACTCAATAATATTCACAAAGCTATCTCGGAAAATACCCGAAAGATTTCCCAACACATCAATCCGGGGATGACCGACCTCAGCTAACGGTTTTAACTCATAGCGAACAATGCGGCCAGTACCTTCTTTAAGAGGTTCAGCCCCCACCAATTCCAGGAGAATTCCAATAGATTCGCCCCGCGTTTTAATCGCATCCAAACCCCACAACATCACCGCCACAGTCTCAGGATAATTCCCATGTTCCTCAAGGTGCTTCTCAATAATTTTCCGAGCAATTTCGCGCCCCCTTTCATAAGCAGCCGGAGAAGGCATCCGATAAGGGTCTAAAGCGTGAATATTCCTGCCAGTTGGCAACACCCCAGCCCCATCCCGCAACAAATCCCCACCCGGTGCAGGCAGAATATATTCCCCATTCAAACCCCGCAAAAGATTAGTCAACTCATCCGTCGTTTGCAACAACAAATCCCGCACCAGCAACCCCTCGTCAAAAGCCCCATTCAACCCCTCTTGCTCTTCCTCTCTGCGCTCTCTGTGCCTCTGCGGTTTATTTGCTTCAAAAACCAGTTTTTGCACTTGTTCCTCCGACAACCTATCCCCAAAATAAGCCTCAAGATAAGAGGTCATTTCCTCAGAATTAGGCGGTTCCCCGAGAACGTGCAAACCCGAAGAAAACAAGCGACATTCCACCACCTGCAAATACTCGTAAAGCTTCACCAGATAGCGGTTAAAAGCATCAGCACTGAACATTCCCACATTCTCAAAACTAAAAGCAATCCCCAACTTGCGAGCCTCATCAAACGGACAATCAGCCTCCAAACCGCTATCTAAAATTTTCTTGCAAATAGCCTCTTTCAGCACATAATTTTTTGCAGTATCTTCTCTATATTCCGCAATCAAGTCCCGCAAAGCCATCAATTCCTTGTACAAGCCCGCGCGGCCGTAGGGCGGAACGTTGTGAGAAATCAAAACACCGTAACCGCGCCGTTTTGCCAACATCGATTCCGAGGGATTGTTAGCGGCATAGATATAAAGATTCGGCAAACTTCCCAACAAAATATCCGACCAAGAATAGCCAGTATTTCCCAGAGGAGAACCGGGCAACCACTCCACAGTGCCGTGCATTCCGAAGTGAACCACAGCATCAGCTTGCAAATCATTTTGCAGCCACTTGTAAAAAGCAGCGTATTGAGGGTGAGGCGTCAAATCGCGATCGAACATTAAGCGCATCGGATCGCCCGAAATGCCCAGCGGTGGCTGCAAACCTATCCAAACATTCCCCAGTTGAATGCCACCGATTTGGAACTCGTCGCCGTCTGTCTTAATTCCCGTACCCGTTAAAGATTTCCACTGTTTTTCAATACGACTTGTTGACAAATACCCCAGCCACTTCTCCAGTTTTTTGACATTAACAGTATTGCCAAACCCTCCCCTCCCATCTGCGTTCATCCCCGTTAATCCGCCCCCATCTGCGGTTGCAGCATCATCCGCCTCTTTCACCCTGCGAATTAACTCCTCACCGTCAGCCGGAATTTCTCCAACTGTATAACCTGCCGCTTGAAGTTTGTGCAGGAAATTTAGCAGTGATTTCGGTACATTTAATAAAGCAGCCGTACCCGCCGCACCATAACCGGGAGGAAACCCGTAGAGAATAATCGCAATTTTCCTTTCAGATGGCGGAGTTTGGCGTAGTTTCACCCAATTATTAATTCTACTTGTCAGGCGTTTCGCGCGATCGGGTACCAGATAAATATCCTCACCCACCAAACCGCCTAGGGGAACAGGATCGATCGCGCCATCCAACTCAGGCAAAGCATACAATACCACACTTTGCAAACCTCCAATCCCCTGACGAGTCCAAGAATGGATATCCTGAATCAGCAGAGGTGCGGACACAAAATAAGGTACATTTTTAGCAGTTAAAATGCGCTTAGCAACTTCCACCTGCCTTCCACCCTCCATCGAACCAGCAGGCCCGCCAACCAAAGGAAAGCCAATAGTAGAAACAATCGCATCAACTTCCACAGCATCTTTAGAAAGCGAAAGAGTTTCAATATTGCCTTGTTTTCGGCGCGCAGTTTCATCAGCAGTCGTCATCCAATCCCGCACCGCCACATGGCCTTCAACGCCATTGATAAAAATTGGCAAAGGCACAATTCCCGCATCTTCAAAATAGCGGATTAATTGAGGAATATAAGGCTGCTTGGTGATAACGTGCTTGCGGTAAAGCAAGATGCCCACAACAGGAAATTTTACTTGATATGAATTTTGGAACCAATTAGTTCCAAACTTTGTGGAACGGGCATCTTGCCTGTTAGAAACCTGGTCTGAATTTTCCGACCAATTCGTCTCAAATTTTGTGGAACGGGCATCTTGCCCGTTATAACCTTTTCTATCAAGATGTCTAGCCTCTTTTGTGGAACTGGTACCTGGCCCGCGCCTAGCACTTTGATGACTCAGATACCAATCCAAATATTGCCGAGGCGATTCAAAATAACCATTATAATCGGGATGCAATAAACCCATATTGGGAGTTTCCACAGGCGGCGGAATTTCTGCAACCTTCAGCCCCAAATACTTTTCGGCAATAATCCAAAACATCGAGACAACATTATCCGCCCCGCCCGCATTCCAGTAACCATAAATAATCAGCCAGTTACGCAAATCTTGCACTTTTTGCACCGGCACATATTTTAATAACTTCGGCCCAAACTTCAAAAAGCTGATGTAACCAGCCAGCTTATCTTCTTCTCGCCCATTGCTGAACTTATCCAGAATAAACTTAACCGGTTTCGGCATTCCCTTCGGCTTGTCGCCAATTTTAAAAGCGCCGATTTGAGTAAGACTCATCAATTCCAAAGCCGACTCAAAAACCAGGCGAATCGGAATATTCTGCACCCTTTCCCGCAGCCACATTACCGCATCGTAATCAAACAGCAAACTCCCGAAAAATACATCAGCATTCGAGAGGGCGGCTGCTACAGCGTCGGGTTCGTCTGCGAGGGCGCGATCGCTAAAAACCCGCACTTCCAATCCCTGACAGCCGCCAACAGCCAACTCAGCCGCTTTCCGGTACAAATCAGCATTAAAAGATTCAAACCCTGCAATTAAGACAATGCGTTTCACAGCCCTACCTCGAAATATTTGCTTCTTTTAATGATAGACTAATTGCAGAAAATCACAGGCAAGATGCCTATGCCACTAATAAAACAGAAAAACTGCTTGCTTCACTTCTTACTTTTCCTTCGCGCCTTCGCGATTAGTCGTCAAATATTTATTCGTAAAGTAACAAAAAATTAAAATAATTAAACTACTCCAAACACACACATAATTAAAACCGTGAATCGAATTACTCCCGCAATAGTTATATTAGGTCAAAACAGCCAGCCGATCGCCAAAAAAATCTCCGCACATTTCTCAGGTTCCCAGATTTACGGTTTAATCGATCGCACTTCCGACACAGACATCAACTTTAGCAACTTCGGCGAAACATTGCGGGAATTATTTGCCACAGAAACCCCAATTATCGCTATCTGCGCCGCCGGAATAATCATCCGTACCCTCGCCCCGCTGCTGTCAGACAAACGCGCCGAACCGCCAGTTTTAGCCGTTGCAGAAGACGGAAGCGCCGTCGTACCGCTGCTGGGCGGTTTGCACGGCGTTAATGATTTGGCCAGAGAGATTGCAGCAGCCCTCGGCGTACAACCTGCAATTACCACCACCGGAGATATCCGGTTTCGCACCGCGCTGCTGAGTCCTCCCCAAGGCTATTATTTAGCGAATCCAGAGGACGCGAAGACTTTTATTTCAAATTTGCTCGCCGGGGCAAAAGTACGCATAGAAGGGGCTGCAAGCTGGCTTTCCGAGAGCAATTTGCCGATCGTCCCCGACGCAAAATTGACAATCCGCGTCACCGAAAAAGCAATTGCGCCAACGCCCGATTGTTTAGTGTACCATCCGCAAATTACAGCAGTTGCACTGACAAAGCTATCGAATATTGAGCCGGAAATAGCGGTTTCATTAGTGCAGCAAGTTTTGGAAAATGCAGGTTTAGCAGCAGCTTCTGTTGCTGGATTCTTTGCATTAAAAGATGAGATGGGAAATCCGGCAATTGAAGCAGTTTCACAATATTTTAAAGTCCCCGTCCGCTTTTTCAATCTCTCCGAACTTGTCGAATTAGACTCAATTGAATTCATCGAAAATAAGGCCGCACAAATTGCCCTGACAGCAGCCGGTGCAAACAGTCACTTAATCGAGTACGATCGCCCAAACGCATTGAATTGCGCGATCGCCCTAGCCGCCCAACCCTTTGATGCTAGGGCGATCGGAGTTAGCCGCGGCAAACTGGCGGTCGTCGGTACCGGCCCCGGAGGCGCGCCCTGGATGTCCCCGGAGGTTAAGGAAATTTTGCGCGAAGCCACGGATTGGGTGGGTTACAAGTTCTATCTCGACTTAGCCGGAACCCTGCGGGAAGGACAAAAGCGGCACGATTCCGACAACCGCGAAGAGATCGATCGCGCCCGTTTTGCCCTAGATTTAGCAGCATCCGGCAAATCTGTCGCCGTCGTTTCGTCGGGAGATCCGGGTATTTTTGCGATGGCTGCGGCGGTGTTTGAGGCGATCGACTTTGACGCCAAACCCGAATGGCAAGGCATCGATATTCGGGTCGCACCGGGCATTTCAGCCATGCAGGCGGCCGCGGCTGCGATCGGAGCACCCCTCGGACACGATTTTTGCGTGATTTCGCTTTCGGATATTCTCAAGCCTTGGGAGGTCATTGAACAGCGGATTTCGGCAGCAGCAGCGGCCGATTTAGTTATGGCATTTTACAATCCCATCTCGAAACAGCGGATGTGGCAACTCGGAAAAGGGATCGAGATTTTGTTGCAAAGTCGCGATGCTAAAACCCCCGTCATATTGGGGCGAAACCTCGGCCGGCCCGGTCAATCTGTGCGGGTTTGCACCCTCGGCGAATTCCAGCCGGAAGATGCCGACATGAGAACTTTAGTGATTGTCGGTTCGAGTCAGACTCGGATTATTCCCCGCAAATATGGAGATGTTTGGGTTTACACGCCGCGCAGGTATGAAAAATAAGTAAAGCAGCAAAAACTTAGGAAATCAGCAATTGACTGAAAGCTAATTGACTTTGACAAGGAGATTTTTTGATCTCGCTGGGGGAAGTCTAGGTTAACAAATGGCGGCGAATCACTCGATCGCGATCCACCTGTTATTTCATCTTATGGTTGTCACACTCGATTGAGATGCGATCACCTTTGATTACAGAAATCCTCGGTAATGAGGGATCTCGGCTTCAGGAAGCCGAGTTTTTCTCGCAGACATTGAGCGAATTTAGAACTAGACTCAACCCTAGTAAGGGTTTAAGCTTGATTTTTGGAGATATCTAATTTACATCTCAGGAAATAAAAATTTTTTATATAGCAGAATAAAATTAAGGGCGATCGAGGTTTGTTACATTATTTAATTTTACGATAATCTTATCGCTAAAAAAAATTGGCTTCACGAAAATGAGTCTTTTAGGTCTGTACAGATACAGAATTAAGATGCTGTATGATAAAATAGCTTTAACAAAAGGTTAAGGAAGCGGTTAAAAAAACATGAAATTCCAAATTCCTCTAGCTCCTGGGGCTGTAACCCAATTTTTGCTTCGAGTGGTGGGCTGTCTCGTTGTACTATCTTTCTTGACTCGGATGAGTCTGTACTTCTTGCCGGATTACCCGTCTAGAGACTTCTTGGCAATGGCATTCAACGTTGATGGCGAGGTGAACGTTCCAGCTATATACTCATCTTTGGCATTGCTGTTTAGTTCTGTGTTGCTGGGTGCGATCGCCCATGTGAAAAATTTGGATAGCGATCGCTACAAAAATCACTGGAAAATTTTATCATTCATATTTTTAGCTCTATCTGTAGACGAACTGGGTCAATTGCACGAACATTTGATTGGCCTGCGAGGCGTGCTAAATGCAACAGGGTTTCTTTACTTTACTTGGATTGTGCCGTTTGCTGTTCTAGTAGCGATATTTCTCTTATCCTACAGTAAGTTTGTGTTCCACCTTCCTGTTTCCACAAAAAAATTATTTTTTGCAGCCTGCGCTCTTTATATTGGAGGAGCAATGGGGATGGAAATGCCAGGGGGATACATAGCTTCTACAATGGGACAGGAGAATGTAGCTTACGTGATAGTAACGACCCTTGAAGAGTTTTTAGAAATGCTGGGCATCGTTGTATTTATCCACGCATTGATTTCATATATCAAGACATATGTAGGCGGGGTAAGTTGGAATATTTACATACCCGGAAAAAACCCACAAGTTACCGAGGATCAAAATATCGACCTACCTGTTCTTCCCGAACCAGCCAACACAAATCTCTTAAAGTGAATCACTTAAAACCGGGTTGATGGACGACGCAAATACTGCATTATGGGTTTTGATTAAGAGAAAAAACCCGGTTTCTTTTTTACTGATGCGTCCTTGAGTGGATGTTCTGTGATCTTCGGCGCACAAAACGACTAATATATAGGCTGCTTGCTGCACCAAAAGACTAATTCGACGTGGAACAGCTTAGTTCACAGATGACATCCTTACCTTTACCAGAAAATCGCTAAGAGCAACCTTTGCATTAGGATTTGAGGGCAAATGACTTCTAAAACTTGCATCTTCTAATATATTGATTAGCCGATCGCGCTCTTGCTGATAAAATTCAATATCTGTATCTTCCAGCACAGACTTTTCCTCCCCAGCCAGCTTGCGAGCAATTAAATCAGGAATGTACGACAACTGGAACTTCTCGTTAAGTTTCACCAAATTCGCCTCGACTTCCCCCGTTTGCATCAAGTGAATCCCAGCCAGCAACACCCGATAAACGTACAGCAGCGGCTTAACCCGACGCGGGCGTTCTTTCTCAAACAATTTCCATTGAGTTTTAGCAAAACCAAGATAGTGGTGGCTGTGGTGCTTGGTAATGCAGTTCGAGGCGATATCCTTTAATTCCTCGTGTTCCTTTGTACTGTAAACTATCAGCGGCGAATACAGTTGTTCTAGCACGTAGCCGTTGCGTTTCAACAGCAACTCAAAAAATTTCTTGATGTCGTGAGTTACTAAATCGAGTTGCATTCCTTCCCGAACTTCAGAAACTTCGATTGTCTCTTCTCCAGCAATCAGCCCAATTACTTTCGGTAGCGGCAAAATGTGTACTCCCCGCAAGTCGAAGTCAGAATCGGCGGAAGGAAAGCCGTATAAGTGCGAACCGCTGACAGTCGCAAACAGCAGCGGATAACGTTGAACGGAGATAATTTGGGCGAGATTCGAGATGTATTCTGTCATTTATTCCAGTCCATGCAGGCGGGCTTTGTTTCACAAGAAGCGATTTCAAGATCCGATTTCGATCGCACCTCTACGAGATTTAATCAAAAACAGATTCGCTTTCTCGTAATTAGGACGTTCTGGCAATTTAGTTGCAGCAAAAGCGCGATCGAACTCACCGTGCAAACTCAACCGCCACTGATTCACCTCATCCCAGGATATTTCTTGGTTGCGGATAGATAAAAGTTGCGATCGATAATCCTGCACCCGAACCGGGACAAACCCCTCCTTTAGCACCGTAATTCCTGACAGCAACAAGCGAATTAAGTGCATCGCGTGCTTCCAACGAATTTCCCCGGTATTGCGGAGGTCTTGCTCCATTTTTTTAAATTGAGACAAAACGTAGCTATTGTAAGTTTGATAAACCAATTGAGAAAGAAAGATTTCCCTAATTTCGAGCAATTCTTGTGCGACAGGAGAAACCGTTTCTACCAAAGGCGTGTACAAACATTCTAGCACATTTGGATTAGCTTTTAGTGCCAAGATTAAAAACTTTTGCAGTTCCCAATAGCATTCCTGATTTTCCTTGTTTTCCAATTGTTCTGGAATGCCGTAAAGCGACCAATGAAGTATTGCGGGCGGCAGGTAAATCCCGCGTCTGTCTGTATCGGATTGCTCGTTATCAAGACCGTAAGCTCTCGAACCAAGAATGCAGCGGTAAATTACAGAATCATAGAGGTTGTATTCTGCAAGAAAATCTCCTCCTGACTGCAATCCTTCGCTCTGAAACTGCTTACGGATACTGAGTTCGTGCCGCCGCAGACTAACTTCTGTTCCGTCTGGGAGTTTGACTAAATATGCGTGGGAATTGTCGGTAGGCGATTGAACGATGACACCTACTAATCCCGGTTTCCAAGATTGGTCGCTGGTGGGGTTTTTGACCTCGATTCGGGTGACAATTTGGGTTCCTGTGGGTAGGATTAAGTTGAAATTTTGAGGAACATTGGCATTTGCCATGAGGAAACCTCCTGCGGGGGGACGAGCTACGATGTTAGTGTAGCATAGGTGTAGTATAAAAAATGGGGGTTTTGGGCGATTCCCTTCGGGATAGCTTCGCTTCACGCGGATTTGGCATTGTTGAACATGGTCTAATTCACGATCGATTCTGCAAAAATAAAAACAGCAATAATTAAAGAATATCCCTCGTCAGATACGATGCGCTGGCTTTTAATGGAAGGTGGGGCTGGATGAGATTTATAATCTGTTATAGGGAAAAATATAGGAGTGGAGCGCTCGCACGCTCTAGAAAAGGAGTTGGTAAACGATAGCGTAATGTCTCGTAACGAAGCGAACACCCGAAAAGAATTAATAGATAAAGCCCTACAGACAGCGGGATGGAACCTTCAAGATCCAAACCAGGTGAGGATAGAGATTCCGGTGGATGGGTACGATGCTGAACCTTGGAACGGAGTTACGGACTATTGTCTGTATCAGCCGAACGGCGAAGTAATCGCGGTTGTGGAGGCAAAGCGACAAAGCCGACATCCCAGGGTAGCAGAACAGCAGGTGAGGGACTACGTAACTAAAATCGAAGAACACCAGAGTTTTCGCCCCTTTGCTTTTATGAGTAATGGGGATATGACGTATTTCTGGGATATAGGGAATGAAAATCAGCGCCCGGTGGCGGGTTTCTTTTCCCTGCGAGATTTACAAAATTTGCTCTACATTCGTCAGCATAGAATACAGCTACAACAATTAAGTGTTAATTTAACGATCGCCAATCGTACCTATCAACAAGAAGCCATTCAGCGAGTCAGCGAACGGTTTGATAATAAACATCGGCGGGCTCTGGTCGTGATGGCGACGGGAACAGGGAAAACTCGCACTATTATGGCGCTGATTGAATTGTTTTTGAGAGCAAATCAAGCGCGGACGGTGCTATTTGTAGCGGATCGAGATGCTTTGGTCAGACAGGCGCTAGATGAAAATTTTAAGGTTTATTTGCCCAGTGAGCCACGCGATCGCATCCGTACCTACAACATTGATTACAGCAAGCGCTTGTATGTGGGAACGCTGCAAACGCTGGTTAAGTGCCACAAAAAGTTTACTCCTGGCTTCTTTGACGTGGTGATTTTTGATGAAAGTCATCGATCGATTTACAACCAGTTCCGCGAGGTGGTGGAATATTTTGATGCGCGGATTATTGGACTGACAGCAACCCCTGCCGATTTTATTGAGCGCAACACCTTTCAGATTTTTCGCTGCTTTGATGGCGTTCCTACGTTTGTTTATCCTTACCGCCAAGCTGTTGAGGAAGGGTATTTAGTGGATTACAGCCTTTATCAAGCACAGACTCGCTTTCAACGGGAGGGAATACGCGGGGCAAACCTTTCTGAAGAAGACCGCAATACCTTGATTGAGCAAGGGTTAGACCCGGATGAGATTGATTATGAGGGGACGGAACTAGAAGGCACTGTCAGTAATAGGGATACGCTGCGGAGACAGTGGGCAGAGATTATCGATCGATGCCACAAGGATGAATCGGGGCAGTATCCCGGCAAGACGATTGTATTTGCAGTAAGTCAAAACCATGCGCTGCGGTTGGCAAGTGTGTTTGAGGAGATGTATCCCCAGTATCCCGACATGGTGCAAGTCATTACTTCCAACATGGAACGCACCGATGATTTGATCGATCGATTCAAGAAGGAAGAGATGCCGCGCATTGCTATTTCTGTCGATTTGCTGGATACCGGGATAGACGTGCCGGAGGTGGTCAATTTGGTGTTTATGAAGCCCGTCCACTCTCTCATCAAAATGCAGCAGATGATTGGACGGGGGACGCGCAGTAATGACGCTTGCCGCCATTTTCATCGGCTTCCCAATGGGCGCAAAGATGAGTTTCTGATTATCGACTTCTGGGAGAATGAGTTTGATAAAGACCCCAGTGAGGAGACGGTGACACAAAATCTGCCGGTTACGGTGAAGATTTTTAACACGCGGTTGAAGCTGCTGGAACTTTATTTAGATAATCAGGAATCGGCAGATTGTCAGCAGGCAATTAGAGATTTACGGCAGCAAATTAACCAAATTCCCCGCGATGCGTTTAGCGTGCAGCAGGTTTATTCTCAGATTGAGCAAGCTTGGACGGATGGATTTTGGCGGTATCTGAGTCAGCGTAATATTGATTTTCTCCGCACTCAGGTAGCGCCGTTGCTGAGGTTTGTGGCGGGGGTGGATGTGGCGGCGGCGACGTTTACGAATAAGGTGGAACGGTTGAAGCTGGAAATTCTCACCGATGGGGCAAAACCGGGGACGTTGGAATCGATCGCGGAGGATGTGAGTCGGTTGCCGGATTTTGTGTTTGAGGACTCCCAGCGTCGGGGTTCGGCGGATTTTTGCTTGTCGCATCGGCTGCGGAGGGCGACACCGCAAGAGTTAAATCGGGCGATCGCGGATTTGGCAAATCAGATGAAAAATCGGCGCCAGCGTCCCAGTTCATTTATTGAAATTGATTTGGGCGATCGTATTGCTACCAGTGGTTATATCACGTTAGGAGACGGGGGAGAACAGGTTTATGTGGAGGAATATCGCCAACGAGTTGAGGCGAAGGTGTTGGAGATTGTGGAAAATCACCCAACAATTGCAGCAATTCGCAACGGGCAAGCGGTGACAGACTTGCAACTGGTGGCGTTAGAGCGTACTCTGAGGCAAGAGTTGGGTGGTGGAAACGTGCAGTTGTCGGAGTCGAATATTCGCAAGGCGTTTAATCTGAAGGTAAATAGTTTATTATCGTTTCTGCGAGAGTTGTTCGAGATTGAGGGATTGCCGGATTATCAGGATGTGGTGAGGCGGAATTTTGAGGATTTTATACAAAATCGTCAGTTTAATGCGAATCAAATTCGGTTTTTACGGGCGGTGCAGAATGTGTTTTTGAAGAAGCGACGGTTAGAGGTGGCAGATTTGTATGAGGAACCGTTGGATCGATTTGGGGAGGATGCGGTAGAAAGGTGGTTTACTGAGGAGGAAGTGGATGAGTTGATTGAGTTCGCACAGAGCTTTGCAGCCTAAAATCTTCTTTTGCTCTTCTGCCCGATCGGGCTTTGTATTCAAAATAAACAAGGGTGGGAAAATGTTAGATAAAAAAATGTTAAGAGAAGATTTACAAAAGTACCATGTTGACTTTGATATTGCAATGGGAAAAGGAACAGGATATTTTAGGCAGATTGAGAAGTATCAAGGTCGGAACTTGGAGTATTTCAATTTTTTCAAAAAGTTATATGAAAAAAACAATTTTTTAAAGGTTGAACCACAAGATCATCCTAAGATTCCCAAAATCATCCATCAGATATGGATCGGCAACCGCCCAATCCCTGAGCAATTGCAGCAATACCAAAAAACTTGGAGAGAACAAAATCCAGATTGGGAGTATAAACTTTGGACAAATAAAGAAGTAAAAGAATATACTTTTTTTAGTGAGGAACTTAAGTCCTTATTTGACCAACCTTTGACTATAGGTGAACGAGTTGATGTGCTGCGCTATGACATTTTATACCGCTATGGAGGAATATATGCTGACTGCGATTGTATTTGTTTAAAACCTTTTGATACTTTTGCTTATAGTTATGACTTTTTTGGCGGTCTGTTTCAACCTACGTTCGCTAGCCGACCAACAGCTATTTTTCTGCAAAACTGTCTACTAGGAGCAAAACCAGAACATCCAATTATTAAAAGGTTGGCATCATTATTAGTAGAGAATTGGGACAATATAACATATAAAGATGACGAAATTTATACTACTATCCAGCGAACATTTCTCACTCTCACATTGGCGGTAAGTGAGGAGGGTGGGAAATATGACAATATAGATATTGTCATGCCTCCACCTTATTTTATTCCTATTAGCCCTTATCCAGTTTTTGATGTAATAATTAGAGGAATGAATGAGACAATAAGAGGATTGTTCGATAAAAAATTAGCCCCATATTCTTCATTTAAGGATTACAGTTTTGCTCACCATTATTCTCATAAAGAATGGTTGAAAGATATTTATTCAACTATGACTTTTAATCATACGGGATGGACGTTATTTGGATTAAAAGATTGGAGGCTATTTCTGATTGCAAAATTTCAGGATAAAATGAAGGGTAAGCAAATTTACAGACAAACTTTTGACGAGATGATCTCTCGTTAATTTACCTAGCGCTTCCCTACTTGATTAATAAATTTAACTGCTAATGCTCACTGACCCTGAACTGCGATCGAAAGTTGATACAATTTGGGATAGATTGTGGTCGTCGGGACTCTCCAACCCGATGGATTCGATCGAACAATTCTCCTATCTGCTATTCCTCAAACGCCTAGACGACGCCGAGAACCAGCGCGAGAAACAGGCAAAACGCCGCAATAAACCCTTTGAACCGCAAATTGACCCTGAATTGCGGTGGTCGCACTGGATTAATTTTAAGGCAGATCAGGCCCTCAAGCATCTTCGCGATCGGGTTTTTACCTGGTTGCGGACGGCGGGGACTGAGGGGAGTTCTTTTGAGCGATATATGCAGAATGCTGAGTTTAAAATCAGCAAACCTGCGACGCTGATAGAAGTCTGCAACTTGATTGATGAGATGAAAATCTCGGAACAGAATCAGGATGTTCAGGGCGATGTGTACGAATATCTGCTGAGTAAACTCAATAGTGCGGGACGTAACGGACAGTTTCGCACGCCTCGCCATATTATCCGCATGATGGTGCAGATGGTTGACCCGAAACCGAAGGAACGAATCGGGGATTTGGCGGCGGGAACTTGTGGGTTTTTGGTGAATGCCTACGAGTACATTTTAGAACAGCACAGCGAACCGGATGAACGCGGAAAACCGCAGTTAATCGGAGATTTACTCACCGACGAAGAACGGGAGTTTCTGCAAACAGAAGCTATTACTGCATACGATAATGATTCTGGCATGACGATGTTGCGGATTGGGTCGATGAACCTGATGCTGCACGGGATTAAGCATCCCCGCTTTTTCTACATGGATACGCTTTCTAAATCCTTTGAGGATCAGAAAAGCTTGGATGTGGTGCTGATGAATCCCCCGTTTAAGGGGAAGATGGATGAGTCGGATATTAACCCCACTTTGCCAACGAAGTGCAAGAAGACAGAATTGCTATTTTTGCATCTCATTCTGCGGGTGTTGGATATGGGGGGACGCTGTGCGGTAATTGTGCCGGATGGGGTGCTGTTTGGTTCCAGTAACCAACACCAGGAAATTCGGAAAAAGCTGATTGAATCTAATCGACTCGATGGGGTGGTGTCGATGCCTTCTGGGGTGTTTAAACCCTATGCGGGTGTTTCGACGGCGGTACTGCTATTTACTCGCGGCGGAACGACGGACAAAATTTGGTTTTACGATATGGATCATGATGGGTTTTCGCTGGATGATAAGCGGCAACCTGTTGCGGAGAATGATATCCCGGATATTCTCACCTGTTGGAACAATCGGTTTGATGCTGATTTCACGACGCAAAAAGCAGAACGCCTGAGTGTGTTAAAATTGCAGATTGCACCCTTGAAGGCTGAACGGTTGATTATGCACAAGGAAATCAATCGCCTGACGTTTGAGAATGCTGTAGCACCCGCCGATGATGAGCCAACTCGCCTCGCTTTGGAAACAGATAAGCAACGACTGGTACAACTGCAGGAGCAAATGGCACCCCTGCAAGCCGAAATCAATCAATTGAATCGCCAGTTTTGGGTGACAAAGGCGCAGGTAAAGGCGAATAAATACGACCTTTCCGCAAGTCGTTACCGTCAGATTGAGCAGGATGAGGCGTATTATGAGTCGCCACACGTTACAATGGAGAGGTTGCTGAAGTTAGAGCATATTATGGGGATAGAAGTGCGGGAGTTGATGAGTTTTATAGATGAAAAATGAAAGTTAGAGAAGTTATTAAAATGTTAGAAGATGATGGTTGGTATTTAGCTAGAACAAAGGGCAGTCATCGTCAATTTAAACACTCAGAAAAGGCGGGAACTGTCACGGTGTCAGGTAATTTAGGCATTGATATGCCAATTGGTACGCTTAAAAGTGTTTGGCGGCAAGCTCAACTAGAAGAGGAGGAAGATTAATGCGTTATGCTGTTGTAATTGAGAAGGGTGAAACTAGCTACGGTGCTTATGTTCCCGATTTACCTGGATGTGTAGCGGTGGCTGAAAGTTTAGAAGAAGTGAGAAATTTAATTAAAGAGGCGATCGCTTTTCATATTGAAGGACTACAAGAGGATGCTTTTCCCATTCCCGAACCTGTCTCTATTTGCGAATATGTGGAAGCATGATGATAATTCAAGATAAAGATTTGCCTAATGGTTGGGAATGGGTAAGCGTTGGGGATATATGCAACATTGAGACAGGGACAACACCAAGCAGAGCTAAACCAGAATTTTTCGGTGAGGGATTGCCGTGGGTAACTCCAGGTGACTTTGACGGATCAACGTACATATCGAAAGGGAGAGAAGCACTTACTGAATTAGGAATACGAGAAGGTAGAGGTAAAGTCTTCCCTTCTAAAACAGTGCTGTTAGTGTGTATCGGTGCAACCATTGGTAAGGTTGCGGTAGCTGCTAGAAAAATATCGGCAAATCAACAGATTAATTCTCTTATTTGTGGATTAAAAATTTATCCTGAATTTCTCTATTTTTACTTGGTATATAATAAGGCAAATTTGGTTTCTGTCGCCTCCAGTTCAACGGTCCCTATAATAAATCAAGAACGTCTACGAACTATAGAAATCCCTCTGCCACCGCTAGCAGAACAAAAGCGGATTGCCTCGATCGCCCAAAAAGCCGATCGACTCCGACGCACCCGACGCTACGCACTACAACTCAGCGACACCTACTTGCGATCGGTCTTTTTGGAAATGTTTGGTAATCCTGCAACGAATCCGAAAAGCTGGGAGGCTGGTACTTTAGATGATGTGATTATATCTGCCAAAGATGGGCCGCACGTCAGCCCAAATTATTCAGATTCAGGCATCCCATTCTTATCTACTAGGAATGTGAAAAAAGGAGAACTTATTTGGGAAGACTTAAAGTTTATTTCTTACGAAGATGCTAAACAACACTGGAAAAAATGTAAGCCAGAACGTGGCGATGTTCTCTATACGAAAGGTGGGACGACTGGATTAGCAAAAGCTATTGATTTTGATAGAGAGATAGCTGTTTGGGTGCATATTGCTGTTTTAAAGCTTCGGCGTGAGCGAGTAATACCAAGTTGGCTAGAGAGTATGCTTAACACTGATTTTTGTTACAAGCAATCTCAGGAGCTAACTTTTGGAATTGTGAACCGTGATTTAGGCTTACAACGGATGCCCAAAATAAAAATATATATTCCACCTCTTCACCTACAAGAAAATTTTGCCGAAATCGTCCAAAAATTCGATCGCCTCCGCACGCAACAACGGGAAGCCGAACGCCAAGCAGAGCATTTATTTCAAACCATACTGCATCGTGCATTTCGGGGTGAACTAACTTCTCAAAACGCTGATGATGAGCCTGAATCTGTCTTATTAGAAGAGATTCGCGCACAACAAGCCAAAGCCGAAGCCGAAGCCAAAACTGCTACTCAGGCGATGGGTGACGCTGCTGATTATGTTGGCACAAAAGCCAAACAGCAAGACATAGAACCAATCCAGCTAAAATTCCCAGGATTTGAATAGCTTCGGCAGAATAAACGGCGGTTGAAACGGAGGCTACACAAAATTTCGTCCCAGCAGATGGGGACTCAGAAATAAGACGAATCAGAAAATAATTTATATGGGCAATACAGGATTTGAACCTGTGACCCCTTCCGTGTGAAGGAAGTGCGCTACCACTGTGCTAATTGCCCGCAGATAATTAAGATACCATACCAAGTCCAAATTCGCAACTAAATTTTTCCTAAAAATTCAGCCGCTGGTTTCCCAGTTAAACTCGACACAATGCCAAGAATACAGGCATTTGTCGAGTCTGGCATCAGTTAACCTGCCACCAACCCGCCGACGGGCCAACAAATCGCACTACAATCCACCAAGCAACCAAAAGACTAATCCCCATCCAGCTTCCGCGACTTGTCCACTTGACAAAATCTTCGCTTTGGGTTTTCGTGATTGGCAGCCAGGGAACGATGCGTTCTTCTTTACCGTATTCGTCGCCGATCGACTCTTTGCGACGCTTAGCTTCACCCATAATCTTTGTACTAAATTAGTTTTCAACTGGATACCTAACCAAATTATACGCCAACAGGTCATCTCAAGCCTGCGTCAGCCAAGTCGTATCCAAATAATCAATCCTCGCAAAAGGACTCAAAGCCGCTAAAACCTGCTGTCCGTAACTGCGGTGAATCACCCTGCTGTCAAAAATCGCCACAACCCCTTGACGTTCTCGCACCGGCGCGATCGCCCGCTGCAACTCATTCAGCGCCGCCGGCAGCAAATACAACCGAAACCAATCCTTGCGCCGTTCCTTATAATAAGCCACACGCGCCGTCACCAAAGGATTCTCCAAAGAAGGTAGCGGCAAAGTTGCGATCGCCAGCAAGTGAGGCGCCCTCAATTCCCCCTGATGTTCCCGCCAGAACTCCCACCCTGTCACCAAAATCGCATTCTCGCCCACATCTGTTTTTTCTACCTGCACCCGAGAACCGAACTCAGAAGCCAAAATCGCCGCCAGCCGAGCCTTCAGCGGTACATCACCAACAATCAGCACAGTTAAACCCGCCACCGACGCGCTCATCAACAGCAAAGTCCGAATTTCTTCTATTAAAACTCCCTGAAATTCCGGCGTATTTGGCAGTGGCAGCCAGTTGGGAATGTACAGTTGAATTAATTCATTTTGTCGATCGGGCGAAAACTTAACGCTCGTCAATTCTGGAAGCCCCAGCATTTCCCGGAAGATCGGAGCCTTCGGTTCCACATCCACCGCCCCCCCAATCAACACCACCGACCGATCGTCCCAAATTTTGCTCAAAACCTCAGCCACCTGCACCGGCGCGCAGTACAGAGAAAATGACCCAGCCTCCCGATGAATTTCCGCCCACCGCAGTTTTCCGTTTGTTTCCCACCGCTGCCAAAAATTGCTCCAAGCAGCCGGAATTAGGGGGTTTGGCTCGATTTTTTCAAACAGCCCCTGCAAAATATTTTGCTCTGCCGTTTCCAGCAAATAGCACTCCTCTGGTTTCGCCGGATGCTTAAAGAAAGCCCGCGTTAGCATTACCCGCCCTTGGAGGATTGCATCGGCTTCCAAAGGCTGAGATTGCATTAAATCATTCCAGTCACCCGGTTGCAAACCCGCCGTCAATTGCTGGCGCGTCCAAACTTCCAAGTCATCCACACCGTCGATAATTGTCGGAATATTCCTGTGAAGTTCCGAATTCCCCGCCAAGCGAGCCGCCAGCCAAGACTGCGGATCTGCTAGCATCAATCCTCGCCCAGTGGCACGATCCGAATAAGTCTCGATCGACCCCTCTGTTTGCAGCCACTCTTGCAAACGCGGAATTTCCACTGCTCTCAAATGCTCGATCAGCGGTGTCGGGGCCACTAAAATCACAGGCTCCGGCCACATCAAAATCGGCATCAAATAGCTGACTCGATACCGCTGTCGGTAAGCTCCAGCGGGAAGCCCTGTTTGGATCAGAGCGCTGCGCCCCAAGCGCAAAGCCCGCGCCACGAGCCGCGCCATCGTTAAATGGTGCGGCCAGTGCGGCTCGGAGTGCGATCGCAGGAAGCGGAGCAATGAGTTGTGGACTTCTACCTCAATCAATCGGTTTTAAAATTGACATTTCTCACTCAACATAATCAAAACTGGCCAGAAAATCAACTACTTTTTGACCGAGAGGCAAACTGAATTTACTCGGCTGATGACTTGCACCTCCCTTCCCAAAATTCCCGTGAGAATTCACCATCAAACTCTCCTGTCCCGAACTAATTAAAATAGTTTGGGTAGGTGACTCAAAAAACTTTGTTGGCTGACTAACCCGTGATATATTAGAGACCAAACTTATCAACTCATTTAATTTATTTGTAGCTGTACTCAATGCTTTACGCAACTGCACTATGCGTTTTTCCTCCAATTTTTGAGTTTCGATATTTTTGCCGATAACTATAATATTTCTCTGAGTTTGTACAGCATCCTTAAAAGGAAGAATCGCTAAAAAAGCTGCTGGCAATAAATGCTCATCGCTCTCAAATCGAAAAGTTAGAGTTGTGCGGCGGTAGCCGACTTCAATATTAGGAGGAAAATTCATGGCCCGGTAATGCCGAGCTATTTCGCTGTAAACTGTTGCTAAAGTGCTGTTTGCTGAGTAGTCTAAAAGTGCGTCAACCACAATTTGCACTAACCCAGGCGTGTGATTTAAAAATTTTCTCGATTCTGACGGCGAATTAAATTGTTGAATCTGAGTGCGATCGCCTGCGGGGCTGAGGTCAACCCACTGGCAAGTAATATCATCTGCGATGATGCCACATCGAGGAACCAAATACAGTTTTGCTCCTGTTAAAGTTGCTCCCCTCAAATCAGCGCCCACCCAATCTGCATTAATCAAATTGGTTTCTGTCAAATCAGCGTGAACGAAACTAGCACTTCCTAAATTAGTATTTCTTAAATCTGCTCCGTTAAGGTTAGCTCCGCTCAATTTAGCACAGCTCAGATCCGCGCCGCTGAGGTTAGCTCCCGTCAAATCAGCCCATTTAAGGTTAGCTCCGCTCAAATTGGCACTGCTGAGATTCACCTGTTGCAAAGAAGCTTGTCTCATATCGGCATTGTTAAAATTAACGCCGCTAAGTTCTGCTTTCGTCAAATCTGCGCCGTGCAAGTTAGCTTCTTGAAAGTTAGCTGAAGCAGCCGAAGCACCTCTGAGATTTGCACCGGAAAGATTAGCACCGCACAGGTTAGCTTCCGTCAGTTTTACCTCTCTTAAATCTGCTTCAGTCAGGTTTGCACCGCTGAAGTTAGTTTTGCTGAGTTCGCAGCGGACTAATTCGCTTCTAATCAGGGATGCTCGGATTAATTGAGCTGCACTTAAATCGGCTCTCACTAAGTTTGCTACGTTGAGAGTCGCCCCGTTTAAGATTGCCCGCGACAGGTTGGTACTGCTGAGTCTAGCCACATTCAAGTTAGCTTCGCTCAAGTTAGCTTCGCTCAAGTTAGCGCCGCTCATGTTGGTGACAAATAAGCTAGCCCCCCTTAAATTTGATTGGCTGAGGTTGATGCGGCTGAGATTAGCTTCATTCAGGTTGATTCCTGTGAAATCTCTGTCGCCTTCAGTGTATCTTTTGACGATTGCAAATCGTTTGAGTAGTTCTTCAGCTTCCATTTGTTTACCTGAATAAAATGGCAATCGGCTAACTTTTATATGGCATAAATAGAAATAATATCAAATTAATTTATAGTATTTACTCACCGAGCTGATAAAAACTTTTGACAAACTCAATGACCGTATTTAGTGGCGGGGTGGTAAATCTTTGGGCTTTAATTGCAGGACTGATAGAGGTTTTGTTGACTCCCGGCAAATTTGTCAAGTTTCTGCCAAAATCTGGGTGATAGTGAATCATCAAAGTTTCAGCGCTGGAGTTAGCCAGTACAGTTTGGGTAGGCGATTGGAAAAAACTTGACATCGGTTCGCGATCGAGGCGAATCGGCTGAATTTTCATTTCCCCTATTTTTCTCATTGTTTTGGTCAGGGCTACGTTTAATTGCACTACCATATTTGAGACTCTGACGCCCAAGTTATTACCACTTTGGGGTTGAATCATCTTGATCAGAGTAATCAAATTTTTCTGAGTAAATGCTGCATCACTAAAGGGAATAATCGCAACGAAAGCTGTGGGAAATAGTTGCTCGTCCTGCTCTATTTTAAATGATATGATTGTGCGTCTGGAATTAACTTCGATACTGGGAGGATGGCTTAAAGCAGGGTATTGACGGGCAATTTGGCGGTAGGTAGCTGCAAGGACAAAGTTAGCATCCGGGTCGAGGGGTCGATCGACAATAATTTGAACTGTCGGCGGTGTAGCATTGAAAAACCTTTGAGATTCTTCTGGGGTAAAGCGCTGAATGTGGCTGCGATCGCCGTTAGGACTGAGGTCAACCCAATCGCAGGTAATGTCATCTGCTTTCACATCAAACCTAGAAACCGCGTAAATTTTTGCCCCCGTCAGGGCCGCCCCCGTCAAATCTGCGCCCACCCAATCAGCGTGAATCAAATTCGCTTGGGTCAAATCCGCGTGTACCAAAGTAGCGTTCAATAGATTGACATTGCTCAAATTTGCTCCGTACAAGTTGGCCCCGCTCAATCTCGCTTCATCAAGGTCAGCGCCAGTCAGGTTCGCCCCGCTGAGGTCAGCCCACCGGAGATTAGCGCCTCGCAAGTCAGCGCCACTGAGGTTTGCCTGAGATAGATTAGCTTGTCTGAGTTCGGCATTGCAGAGGTTGACTCCTCGCAAGTCTGCCCTGCTGAGGTCGGCTCTGTGCAAATTAGCACGTTCCAAATTTGCCGCTGTTAGAAAAGCGCCTCTCAGGTGAGCCCCGCTGAGGTCGGCTTGCTCTAGATTTGCTTCTCTGAGGGTTGCTTCTCTCAAATCTGCTTCGCTGAGGTTTGCACCGCTCAAGTTTGCATTGCTGAGGTCGGCTCGGATCAGTTCGGATCTGATCATTGTAGCTTCGACGAGTTGGGCTTCGCGGAGGTCGGCTCGAATCAAGTTAGCCACGTTGAGGATAGCGCCGCTGAGGTTGGCTTTGTTGAGATTGGCACCGCTGAGTCTGGCAACATTGAGTTTGGCTTTTCTCATGTTGGCGTTTGAGAGATTGGTGCCGCTCATGTTGGTGAGGCTCAATATTGCCTCACTGAAATTAGCCCCACTGAGATCGATCCTGCTGAGATTTGCCTCGCAAAGGAGGATAGCAGTAAAGTCTCTTTCTCCTGCTGCATATTTGGTGATGAGTTCTTCGGCATCCATGCTTTTCAATTTCCCTGATGTGTTAGCTAGAACAAAGCTTTGTTGTGCCAACCTTTAAACTAGAATAAGCATTTTTTGTAACTTGATGCAATATGCTTAGACATCGATATTGTGGAAGCCTTTTATAAAATCCAAAATGCTAGTGATATTAGCTTGAGCCAATTTTGTGCTTTCGGCTAACTTACCCGATGTTGAGTTACTTGGCTCGTATTTTTTAATCAGGCGCTTGCCGAAGGCGGGGTGGTGATATACGCTGAGTCTTTGATCTCGGGAATTAATTAAGATCATCTGTGTTGGAATTTGAAAGAAATTGATACTTTCGCCGATTTTGGGAAAAGAGCTGGAAATTTTGATTTGATCTACTTTGCTAATAGCTTGGTTGAGAGCTTTGCTGCATAACTGCACGTGTTTAGATTCTTTGACGTTAAGTTTGCCTGCATCGTGGGATTGAATCATTTTCATCAAAGCTATTAGGTTTTTTTGAGTTGTGGCAGCGTCGTTAAAAGGAATGATGGCAACGTAAGCGGTGGCAAATAATTTATCGTCGCTGTCCATTTTAAATGCGAGTACGGTGCGCCTGGAGCTGACTTCGATCGTGGGAGGCTGACTTAAACTCGGGTATTGTTGGGCAATTTGGTAATAAGTTGCAGCTAGCGCAAAATGAGCGCCTTGATCTAAGGGCGAGTCAATCACAATCCGAACTGTGGGCAAGGTTTCGTGAAAAAATTCGTGGGTTCCTCCCGAGTTCAACCAGTAAATTTGGCTGTGGTCGCCGTTGGGGCTGAGATCGACCCACTTGCAGGTCATGCCTTCGGTTTTGATGCCGAGCCGCGAAACTGCGTGAAGTTTAGCTCCAGTTAAGGTGGCTCCGGTTAAGTCGGCTCCAATCCAGTCGGCGCGGATCAAATAGGCATTTGTCAGGTCGGCGTGAACTAAGCTGGCATTCAGCAAGTTGGCGTGGCAGAGGTCGGCTCGGCTGAGGTCGGCACCGCTCAATTTGGCTTCGCTCAGGTCGGCCCAGCGGAGATTGCAGCCGCTGAGAATAGCCCAACGCAAATTGACGCCGCTGAGGTCGGCGCCGCTGAGTACGGCTTGAGTAAGGTTGGCTTGTCTCAGTTCTGTGCCTCGCAAGTCGGCGCCGCTGAGGTCGGCGCGGCTGAGGTCGGCTCCTTGCAGGTTGGCTTGTTCGAGGTTGGCTTCTGTCAAGCACGCGCCGCTGAGGTGAGCGCCTCGAAGGTTGGCTTGAGCGAGGTTGGCTCCTCGAAGGGTGGCTTCGGTAAGGGTGGCGCCGCTGAGGTTTGCGCCGCTGAGGTTTGCGCCGCTGAGTTCGGCTCGAATCAGCTCGGCTCTGATCAGTTTCGCTCCTATGAGTATGGCTTTTTTGAGGTCAACTCGCACTAGGTAAGCGACGTTGAGGTCGGCGTCGGTGAGGTCGGCGCCGCCTAGATGGGCGCCACTGAGTCTGGCGATGTTGAGTTTGGCACCGATGAGGTTGGTTTTGCTGAGGTTGGCTCCGCTCAGGTTTGCTACACTCAGATTCGCACCCTTGAGGTTGGCTCCGCTCAAGTTGACGCCGCTGAGGTTGGCCTCAGTCAGGTTGATTCCGGCAAAGTTTCTTTCTCCGGCGGCATATTTTTTCAGGAGTTCCTCGACTGTCATGGGGGCGGCAC
This sequence comes from Microcoleus sp. Pol7_B2, assembly GCF_036701035.1. Taxonomy (NCBI): domain Bacteria; kingdom Bacillati; phylum Cyanobacteriota; class Cyanophyceae; order Oscillatoriales; family Microcoleaceae; genus Microcoleus; species Microcoleus sp. Pol7_B2. The sequence continues at coordinate 25,958 of NZ_JAUBQB010000079.1, forward strand.
CGTATCAAATATCCCCATTTTATTGCTATGAATATCGGTATTGTAGGACTGGGTTTAATTGGCGGCTCGATCGGGCTGGATTTGCGATCGCGCGGGTTTGATGTTTTTGGGGTTTCGAGTCGGCAGCAGACTTGTGATCGGGCGCAAGCTCGCGGTGTTGTCAATGAAGCCAGCATACACCTGTCTCTAATGGCAGCAGCCGATGTAGTTTTTATTTGCACGCCGCTGGGGTCGATCGAGCCGATCGTCCGAGAGTTGGTGCCCTATCTTTCCCGGGATACTATTATAACGGATGTCGGTTCCGTAAAAACACCCATAGTGCAGGCTGTGTCTTCTCTGTGGCCGAACTTTGTGGGGGGACACCCGATGGCGGGGACTGCTGAAAGCGGGATTGAGGCGGCGGTGCCGGATTTGTTTGTCGGGCGGCCTTACGTGGTGACGCCGCAGGCTCAGACGCCGACGCTTGCGGTGGATAAGGTTGAGGAAATTGCGCGGTTGCTGGGTGCTAAAGTTTACCGATGTGAGCCGGAAGAACACGATCGAGCTGTGGCTTGGATTTCTCATTTGCCCCTCATGGCGAGCGCGACGCTGGTTGCTGCCTGCGATCGAGAGGGCGATCGGGATATTGTTAGCTTAGCCCAACATTTGGCGAGTTCGGGTTTTCGGGATACGAGCCGCGTTGGCGGTGGCAATCCCGAGCTGGGAGTGATGGTGGCAAAGTACAATCGAGAGGAATTGTTGCGATCGCTCTCTATTTACCGCGACAGTCTCGAGGAGTTCATCAGCGATATCGAAGCCGAAAATTGGCAAGCTCTTGAACACAAGCTGAAGCTGACTCAACAAGCGAGACAGAATTACAAATTGTGAGCCAAAAAATACTTCAAACTGGCCCCGCCTCGATTATGATTTGTGGATGCCTGTATATTGAGTTTTAATGTACACTTATTCTCGACTCAAGCGATTTTTACTGGGTGAATCTCTCCCGACTAGCGCATCGGTTCATGAACGCCTAAGCAACGCTGCAGGACTAGCTGTTCTGGCTTCAGATGCACTTTCGTCTGTTGCCTACGCTACTCAAGAAACTCTGCTGGTGCTATTACTAGCGGGGAGTAGCAGTTTGAGTTTATCCCTGCCTATTTCTGGAATTATTATTTTACTGTTGGCGATCGTGGCGCTGTCTTACCGACAGACAATTAAAGCGTACCCCAACGGCGGCGGTGCTTACATTGTGGCGCGAGAAAATTTAGGTATTTATCCCGGTTTGGTCGCAGCAGCTTCACTGATGATTGACTACATTTTAACTGTAACAGTCAGTATTTCGGCTGGGGTTGCGGCCTTAACTTCAGCATTTCCCGGATTGGAACCGTATAGAGTGGAACTGTGTTTATTTTTTATTGTCTTAGTCATGTTTGCCAATCTCAGAGGCGTGCGAGAATCTGGCAATATATTTATGGTTCCTACCTATGCCTTTATCGTGGTAATTTTTATCTTGATTGGCACGGGTTTATATCAACAGGCAACAGGTCAGGTTTTCCAGACATTAGAAAATATTCCGGCTAAGGAGCCTTTGGGATTATTCCTGCTGGCGCGCGCGTTTGCAGCGGGCTGTACTGCCCTGACAGGAGTTGAAGCCATATCAGACGGGGTGTTAGCTTTTAAGCCTCCTGAATGGAAAAATGCGAGCCTGACTTTGACCTATATGGGGGTAATTCTGGGAGTGATGTTTGTGGGAATTAGTTACTTGGGTAATATTTATCACGTGATTCCTAGCGAACATGAAACGCTCCTTTCTATCTTAGGGAAAGATATTTTTGGAGTCGGCATATTTTACTATTATTTGCAGGCCGCAACTCTGTTAATTTTGCTATTGGCGGCGAATACGAGTTATGCGGATTTTCCGCGACTTTGTTATTTTTTGGCGCGGGACGGGTTCTTGCCGAGGCAATTGTCGCTGTTGGGCGATCGCCTGGTTTATTCTAATGGGATTAATCTGCTAAGCTTCTGCGCTGCTCTTTTAATTATCATCTTTCGAGGCAATACAAGTGCGGTGCTCCCCCTGTATGCGGTTGGAGTTTTCACTTCTTTTACTCTCTCCCAATCGGGAATGGTAATTCACTGGTTTAAGGAACGAGGTAAAGGTTGGCAAGTTAGTGCTGTAATGAACGGTATTGGTGCAGTGGCAACAACGGGAGTTTTGGGTGTAATTCTCGCTACAAAATTCTTTTTGGGAGCTTGGGTTGTCGTAGTAACTATTCCTATCGTAGTTACTCTATTTTTAGCTATTCACCGGCACTATCGGTATGTAGCTGCTCGCTTGAGCATTCAGGGAATAGAACCGAGGTCTTATCTTCGCAGACCTAAAGTTAAGACGGTGACACATCCGGCAGTGGTGTTAGTCGGGCAGTTGCACAAGGGAACTTTCGAGGCGCTCGATTACGCTCGTTTAATTGCTGATGAAGTTGTGGCAGTTCACGTTGATATTGGTTTGACCGATCGAGAAAAATTACAATTAGCTTGGAAAGATTTGCAGTCAGACATTCCTTTGGAAATTCTGGAGTCGCCTTACCGTTCTGTCAGTGAGGCTTTGACGCACTTTTTGACTTTGTTTGAAGAGCAGCGACCGGGAGTTTATTTAACGCTGATAATTCCGGCTTTTGTGACGCGAAATTGGTGGGAGGGACTGCTGCACAATCAAACTGCTTTCTTTTTGAAAGCGGCTTTGCGGGCTAAAAAAAGTCGGGTTGTAACAACGGTTAGATATTATCTTTAAGTGGGGAGGGGCAACCGCGGGGGATTGCCCCTACTGCCTGGCAATGAAGACTGGAATGCGGTCGGACGCGCTGGCCCAAGAAACCCGGTTTCTTCGCAAAATCTTTGGTTTGGATGCCATTTTTTTAGGGAGAAACCGGGTTTCTGACACCGCTGGGTAAATCATATATATTTATTAAAAATTCAATGAAAGGGTTGACATATCAAAAATGATAGGTTATATGTTGAGTAATTAGAAAAGTTGCCTTTCAACTTATCTTAAAAAAGATTGTGGCTGCTGAACCCAAGTCTTTTGTTCCCTAAAAAATCTCTTCAACTCTTGGGGGTTGCTATGCAACCCGCAACAGACTATTTATGCAGCAGCCAAAAAACTTGAACAGGCTTTTGCGAGCTTTGTCTCGGCAAGGTCTTGATGTTAGTTACGACAATAAAGTCTACTCGATTTGTCTCAATAGTTATCTGAAAGAACACTGGCAAGATGCCAGTGCCACAACAGCAGAAGTTTTGCTCCCAGAGGATTTTCCTGTGGAAGCAAAGGCGCTCAAACAGTTAGCAAATTTGGCGAATGTTCGACACCCTCAAGGCGGCTGCGTTTGCCGCGCCTGCGCTACTCCTGACTTCCATCCGGGGGATGCGGGGGTGGCGATCGGCTCGATCGTCCAAACAGCAGGAATGGTGATTCCGGCGGCTACCGGTTCCGATATTAACTGCGGGATGCGGTTACACGTTGCGGATTTGTCGATCGAACAATTCCTCAGTCAGCGCGATCGATTTGTAGAATTGCTCAAAGGCGATTATTTCTTCGGTACTCGCGATGTCAGCATGACTGCAAAAACTGCTCGCGCCATGTTCCAACACGGGATTCCCGGATGGCTGGATGCTATGCCCGACGAGCCCACCGGCAGCGCGGCTAATTCGGATTTCGAGCAGTTGGCCGCAGAGTGCGATCGCACTTTCCTCGGCGGTTCCATGAAGGGCGATGTCAAATGGGCTCCCGAAGAATTAGTCCCCAATGACGGTTTAGTCAGGGATGGCGGGTTAGCTACCATCGGTGGCGGCAATCACTTTGTCGAAATTCAAGTGGTTGAGGAAGTTATCGATCGAGCTACGGCTTATAGTTGGGGAGTTCGATCGGGACAAATCGCTTTCAGGATTCATTCGGGTTCGCGGAATGTCGGCAAATACATCGGCGGAATGTGGCGCGATCGAGCTTGCGACGCCTGGCCGAAAACTCTGAAACATCCTGAATCCCGGCTTTTTCCGCTGTCTGTCGCAGCCAATCCCGAACTGGTGAACAGCTACCTGCAAGCGGAAGCAACCGCCGCTAACTACGGTTTTATCAACCGTTTGCTGCTAGCAGAACTTCTGCGCTGGCGTTTGCGACAAGTTTTCGGCGATGTGGAAGCTCCTTTAGTATACGATGTGCCTCACAATATCACTTTAGCTGAAGGTGGTGGCTGGGTAACGCGCAAAGGCGCTTGTCCCGCACATTCCGGCCAGCCTGTAATTGTACCGGGTTCGATGGGCGCGCCGTCTTATTTGCTGGTTGGGAAGGGGAACGATCGATTTTTGCGATCGGCTTCTCATGGGGCAGGAAGGGCGCGATCGCGCTTCGATATGAGTCGCAAAGGTGCTGACAAAACTGACTCCGCTTTGGGATTAAAAGGCGTAGATTGCATTACCTGGCGCGAAGAACGCAGAATCGAAGAAGCACCGGCAGCTTACAAGCCAATTCAACCAGTAATTGACGTTCAGGTTGAGGCGCAAATAGTTGGTGTAGTCGCTAAAATGAAGCCAGTGTTAACGTTTAAAGCTTAGGAACGGGGCATTTGAGAATTAAAAATTAAACAAGGGTAAGGTGCGCGCGGATCGCCCTACTAATTTTTAATTCTCTGCCCTATTTCCGATGCCCCATGCCCTATGAATGATTTTCAAGCATCACCAAATCCATCAAAACCTGTCCATCCTCTAAAGCGGCTGCTGAAGTACGGGCGTCGCTACCGCCTGAAAGCTTGGCTGGCAAGTATCTGTTCGCTGCTGAATAAATTCTTTGATTTAGCGCCGCCAGCATTAATCGGTATTGCCGTTGATGTGGTGGTGAAACAGCAAGATTCTATCCTTGCTCAGTGGGGCATAAAAGATGTCTTTTGGCAACTGGCAATTATCACTCTTTTGAGCGCGGTTGTTTGGACGCTGGAATCTCTTTTTGAATATGCCTATGATTATTTGTGGCGCAATTTGGCTCAGGATATAGAACACGATTTGCGTCTGGAAGCTTACAGCCATTTGCAGGAATTAGAATTAGCTTATTTTGAAGAACGCAGCACGGGCGGTTTGATTTCTATTCTCAATGATGATATCAATCAACTCGAACGTTTTTTGGACGACGGCGCTAATGAGGTAATTCAGGTAATTACAACGGTTATTGTGATTGGCGCGGCTTTTTTTGCTGCTTCTCCTGGTGTTGCTGGGCTCTCAATGCTGCCGATACCTTTTATTATTTGGGGTTCGATCGCCTTTCAAAATCGCCTCGCTCCTCTCTATGCTGACGTGCGGGAAAAGGTGAGTTTTCTGAACGGGCAACTGTCGAATAATTTGATGGGAATTACTACTATTAAAAGTTTTACTTCCGAAGATTATGAAATTCAGCGCATCGAAGCACAAAGCCAAGCTTACCGCCAAAGCAACCGACGGGCGATCGTACTTTCGGCTGCTTTTATTCCGCTGATTCGGGTTGTGATTTTCTTGGGGTTTATTGCAACGCTATTTCTGGGCGGTTTGGAGGTGGTGGCGGGCAGGTTGTCTGTGGGAACTTACAGCGTTTTGGTGTTTTTGACCCAGCGGTTGCTGTGGCCGCTGACTCGCCTGGGAGATACTCTGGATCAATACCAGCGGGCAATGGCTTCTACTAATCGGGTGATGAATTTGTTGGATACTCCGATCGCAATTCGCACCGGTGATATTCGGCTGCCGGTTAGTTCGATTAAGGGTGAGTTGGAATTTAAAAATGTTACCTTTTCTTACAATCAAAGAAAACCAATATTGCAGTATTTTTCTCTGACTCTGCCGGCGGGAAAAACTACTGCGATTGTTGGGGCTACTGGTTCGGGAAAAAGTACCTTGGTGAAACTAATTTTGAGGCTGTACGAGGTACAGCACGGCAATATTTATCTCGACGGTATAGAATTAAATAACCTGAATTTAAAAGATTTGCGGAGAGCGATCGGATTGGTGAGTCAAGATGTGTTTTTGTTTCACGGTACGGTGGCAGAAAATATTGCTTACGGCTGTTTTGAGGCCAGCAATCGAGAGATAGTAAATGCTGCGAAAATTGCAGAAGCGCACGAGTTTATCGTACAATTGCCGGACGGTTACAACACTATTGTAGGGGAACGCGGTCAAAAATTGTCGGGGGGTCAGCGGCAGCGAATTGCAATTGCGCGGGCTGTTTTGAAGAATCCGCCGATTTTGATTCTTGACGAAGCTACTTCAGCGGTGGATAACGAGACTGAGGCGGCAATTCAGCGATCGCTCGAACGAATTACCAAAAATCGCACTACAATTGCGATCGCCCACCGTCTTTCTACTGTCCGCAATGCCGATTGCATTTGTGTCATGGAAGAGGGGCTGGTGGTAGAATCGGGGCAGCACGAACAACTGATCGAACAGGACGGAATTTATGCGGCGCTCTGGCGCGTGCAATCTGGTATAAGATAGAAACGCAGCGGTTTTGGGTAATTGGGAATTGCTAATTTGTAATTGGGTATGGGGCATGGGGCATGGGTAACTAATGACAACAGTCAACTGCCAACTGCCAACTGCCAACTGACTACTGACTGCTGACTGTAAAATATTAGTTTATACAAACAAGAAGAGAAAATGTTTCTATTTGATAGCCCTGAGTCCAAACCCAACGAAAATAGCTGGAGCCGCAAATTAGATAAATTCGTGAAAGCTAATCAAAATGAATTGGCTGCTTTGGCTTGGGGGCTATTTCTGGAAAGGGGAGAGGAAAGCGAGGAGATTTTGGCAATTGATGTTGCAGAAACTGCGCGTTTTGTATATTGTAAGAAAGAGGCGGTTGAGGAGTTGAACCGTCAAGTCAGAAGTCATATTCAGGAAGTTGTAGGTGTGTTGAATGCTCACAAGCCTGAGACAGAAGTGGCGATTTTGGCGATCGGGGAAGGTCAAATTAAGTTAATTTTTTTTGAACCTAAACCTGAACCTCCTGTGTGTTTTGAGGAAGCCGCAACAGATGTTGATACATTGTTGGCTAAGCTGGAACAGCAGATGGCTGAATATATGAAAGGATAAGATTACTCGGAGCTTGAAATCGCGTCTACACAAACTTTCGTCCCAGCAGAGAGGGACGAAGAAAAGAAAGGAGTATTTAAGCCTCATTTAGTATCAGTTGTTTGAGGGCTTGGATGACGCTGGAACGGACTTCGGGTGAGGTGTCTTTGAAGGCTTTAACTAATATGGGCACCATCGCGAAATCTCCTATTTTTCCCAGTGCTTCTGCTGCTTTCGCCCTGACAGCGGGGCGGGCATCCTCTAGGGCGGTGCAAAAGGTGTCTAGCACCATCTGATATTATGTCCGGTCGATTAACCATGATATGATCGGGAGGAACACCACCCCCATCAAATAAAGAATGCCAAAACGAA